>JAITQT010000234.1 GCA_031288745.1 Deltaproteobacteria bacterium | reverse complement strand
CCCTTAAGATCTTAACATTAGTTCTTTTGAGGTTTATACTTAGCTCTCTGCTCCAACCATATATTTTAACTTGGATTAATGTTAAAATTACTAAGCTCCTATAGGGGGCTACATTGTTGCGGTACGTGTCTTCCCTTTCATTAGGCTTGGCACCGCAACGTCCTCTCTTGTGAACGGGCCCTTAAACGTTCACATTGGTGAACGAACACTAGCGCGATCATAGATTAAGCTTTAGAATCTACGGCCAATCAGGGCCCCAAGGCCCTGACGGCCGCTTCTTTTTTCCTTTAAATAGATTTTTAGATGCCCAAGAAGCATTTAGCCTCTTGTAGTACACCTAAGCCCTAAAAGGTCGCCAGAGAACTCCCCCGTGGAATTTAAAAATTATAGACTAAGCCTGCGTAAAAGCTACGCCCAGGCAAATAATAAGTCGGGTTAGCTTTAGGATTACCGTAAACGTAAGCTCGGTCAAATAAGTTGGCCACGTCCAACTTAAGCTCCAGATCGCCCTTATCCTCAAAATCAATCAAGGATTTACGGAGGCTTAAGTTAACAACTGTAAAGGCCGGGTAATTTGTGCTCGAATCGGAACCGGGATAAATCTTACCGGTATAATTAACGTTTAGATTAGCACTGAACTTATATCTAGGATACCTAAACCTTAGGCCTGCCCCAATAGAACTTCTAGGCATCCATTGGCCGTAAGCGTAAAGCCAGCGACCGTTGTTACCGGCACCACCCCGGCGATAAAGTTCTTTAACCTCAAAAAGATAGGCAAAATTAATAAAAGGCCTTAGTTCGAAACTATCATACCCCATAGCCCCGGCCAAATTAGCGCTGAACTGAACTTCAATGCCGGAGCGTTTTTGCCTATCGGAATTGCGTACCCTCATATGATCTTGATAGGGATCTTGATGTTGATAAATATAATCTTTGGTTTTAGTGTAAAAATACGTGGCCGATAAATTTACGAATTTGTCATTTACGTCGAAGCCGACCTCGTAAGTATCACTATTTTCACCCTTATTCCAGGGAAAGCCCCAAAAATTATAAGCTTCGTACCATCCCGAAAAAAGCTCTCTTGGGGACGGCACGCGAAAGCCATGGGTCCAGTTGACCCTAAATTTTAGATACTCTAGCGGCAGATAGCTTACGCCTATTGAAGGCGACAGATGATTATAGCTTTGACTAGTTGGCCACTGGGATTGGCCAAAGTATTGTGGGCAACCTCCGCCTTGTTGGCAACTAATATCCTGAGGGTCAATTCGTTTATCTTGGACTTTATAATAGTCATATCTCAAAGCGCCTGTAAAAATCAGTTTTTCGTCTAATAACCTAACGTTGGCTAGTAAGTACCCGGCTAGATTTTTAAATTTTCCGGTGTCAGCTAAGGGCCTTCCCATCTCCACCACTGTGGCACCTGTTACCCTCGTGGCCACCCCCTCGTAGGTGTCGTAATCGAGATAGTCAACCCCGCCAGTTACGGTAAAAAAGTCACCTTCATAAGTAAGGCTACCTTGCAGTAATTGACGGTCGAATTTAGAAGCCATGGGATAATAAAAGGGGGCGTTGGGGCCGACCGAATAGACTTTGTTTAGGTTTTCCCCAAAGGTATAACTTACATCCCAAGCCCATCTCTTATCTTCAGTACCTCCGTTGTAAGCGAAGGTGTTACTAATATTGTAACGATCGGCGGAAGTATCTGTCGTCCAAAAAAATTCATCGGGATCGGTGGGATCGACATAGAGAGGTCTTTCGGCTTTATCAACCTTATAATAATATGTCGACCAGCTGATGCGGTTTTGCTCATTAAAGCGGTAACCTATCTCGCCCATAAAGGCGTTATTACTTTTTACTCCAGTGTGAAGAACCTTAACACCACGGCCGTCCTCGTAATCGCCCTTTTTGTTCCAAGTGTAGCCCAAAGAGTAATCAAAGCCGTTAATTAAGCCGTTAAACTTGGCCTGGGTCTTATAAGTGTTAAAGCTACCAACCCCTACTTCTACTTGCGCCGAGAGTTTATCGGGCCCGCCTTTTCTGGTGACCACATTAATAACCCCACCTGAAGAGGCGGCAGTGTATTTAAGCATCTCGGCTCCGCGCAATATCTCTATGCGCTCGACGTTAACCAAAGGAATCTGAGCGGCATTGGCCGTACCGGTCCTATGACCGTTAATTAAAAGCGTCACACGACCGTCTAATTCTTTACTTAGATGGTCGGAGCGAAAACCACGGATGGAAATTTGGGTATGACCGTGATCGTTGGGTTCCATTTTAAACATGCCTATGCCCTGCTCGGCCAAAAAATCGCTTAAGACCTCGGAGTGAGAATTTTCCAGTTGCACCGAATCGTAGACTATGCGGTTAGTAGACTCGGCCTTTTCCTCAAGGGTCATGGGCGGATTATTAAAGCTCGTCGGAGCGTCGGTAACCACGATAGTCCGTAAGGAACCATCTTGTTGGGCTAAGGCCGGGCTAAGAGCCACAAAAGGATAAACCATGAGCCCTAATAATACCGTAAGGATAAAAAATCTCTTCATATACAAAACCTCATCAAAATTGGGCAAAAAAAAACACCTCAGTAAAATATATTAAGCAAATATCTTACTGTTAAAACTTTAAACTGAAAAACATTTTAATAGCTAAAAATTGATTGGTTCGGGGGGCGAGCGTACTGACGCATTTAAAATTTCTCCTTAGCCTTAAAACGAAACAAACTAGTCTCGCAAAAAGCCCTTAAGGCCTGAAAAGACCTCACCCTAGCTTTAACGATTCAATCGACGGCCCAAAACGTCGATTGACCAAACAGGGAGGCCGAGAGCGAAAAAAATTACATTGACCGCTAGCCTTTCAAAGCTAAAGAAAAATAATGAGGACGAAAGGCTGGAAAGACATTTAGTCAAAATAGACGCAGCCCCAAAATAACCGTTAACCATACGAATAACATTCGAGGCAGTCTAACCATTAAGAGCGCTTGTTTACATAGCTTTCCGGTTTTCCTAAGTGACCCATTGTCAGTGATATCTTGGCACAACGTAAGTAAACAAACAGTGGTTTTAGAAACACATTGGTTACAATTTACCTGAAAAAATGGTTATAGTCAAGTCTAAACTTCAAGCTTGTAAAAAATAAAACGTAACGTATATAGATTTAACATGCTAAAATAAATTTACGTTTTTTCCTCTTAACCAAGGCACAGACCGGTTGATGGACTGGCTTAATCTTTGGTCAGCCCATTTTTCTGAATTCATAGCTTTATTAAAGTAATTATTAAGTCTCAACCCTTTTATCTATGTTTAGCTATGTCTTAATTTGCCTTCTATTTAATATTTAAGAATAATTTAACCAATTAAATAATTTTCGTAAGCCCCAGGCAACTTTTTTTACCTTGCCAGAGAGACTAAGCTAAAAAAAATTGCCCACGTTGGCTATGGCCTCTTACGAAGGCCGCCTTAACAAACAATTTTTAGCTGGCCATATTTGATTTGGCTTTTAATTCTGGACCAAACAATGATATTGTTGTAAGATAGTTTGCCTGTTTTGTAAGATATTTTTTTACTAAATCCCGGCAAGCCTCGAGGCTAAAGCGGCGCTCTTTAAATTAAAGCTAAGGCGCTTGTCTTTGACCGTCGCCTTTTTTCTCTCTCGACCCTAATTTTAAATTTTAAATATTCTGGCCCGCTAACATAAATTTACTTATTTAATTTAATAATTATTATAATTTTAGTTTTAAAGGTTTAAAGCCAATGACTCGTCTTGTCTCTATTTTTTCTTTTGATCGACGGGCTTTCGGCCCAGTTTTTTTCTCTTTGGCCCTACTTTTTTTAATCACCTGCTTATTTTTATTGGGCTTTTCGCCTTCTATTGAGGGTGCGACCACAGTTGATCGCATTGTCGCCCAAGTCAATAACGAGATCATCACCCTAAGCGATCTAAATGCTAAAATTAAATCTTTGCCGGCCGAGGCCAAAAGCCAGCTCCCCGCCGGGCCGACATTAGAAAACAAAGTACTCGAACTAATGATCGAAACTGAGCTAATCAACCAAGTGGCCAGACGCATGGGCATAATGGTAACGGAACCTGAAATCGATCAAGCTATAGAAGGAATAAAGCAAAACAATAAGATAACCGACGCTCAGCTTAGAGATTCTCTTTCTAAGAGCGGCTTAACTTATCTGGCTTTTAGAAATAATATTAAAGGCGAAATAATTAAAGATAGGGTCTTGAGGGAAAATATAATCAGAAAAATAGTTATCACCGATCAGGAAGTCGAGGCCTTCCTCAGAGGGGATACCCCCAAGAACCTTCCGGCGGGCGCGGCCTATCAGCCGGGCTTGATGAGCGGGGCCCCAACGGGGCCAGGCGTCTCGCCTAGGGCTAAAGTTAGGATCATCTTTTTAAGCTCCTCGCCTCAACAATCGGCTAAGGTGATGGAAAAGGCTAGGCAGATTAAAAACGAAATAGACGCCGGGCTCTCCTTTGCCGACGCGGCCAAGCGTTACTCCCAAGGCCCAGGGGCCGATGATGGGGGTAACACGAACTTAACCGTTAGCGAACTTCAACCCCAACTCCAGCAAGTAGCCAATACCCTCACCCCCGGACGCTGTAGCCAACCCCTCGACGGCGGGCAAGCGGTTTTGCTAATGTATTTGGAGCCTACGGGCGAAAAAGCCTCCGATGATCCCAAACCAAAATCAAAGGCTAAACCCGGAGATTTTTCTCAAGAAGATCGTCTAGCGGCCAGACGTCAGTTAGAACAACTAAAGCTTAACCAAAAATATGAAGATTGGATAAACGATCTTAAAAACAAAGCCAATATCAAAATAATGCTAAACTAATATTCTATTTATTATAGATAAATTTTCTCCTACACTCGCCCAAAGCCGCAACCCCTTAAATAAAGCGTGTTTCGGATACGGGGTTTAACAAGCCCAACGATTTCTCTGATGGCCATATTTGGAGGGCCTGTGACCGACACCACACCTTTAGTGGAAATAGACGATAAATACGACTCTCTTGATTCTATCGGCAAGCTCCTTAAGGCCCAAAGGGAAAGTAGAGGACAAACCAGAAGCGATTTGTCCTCTATTACCAAGATTACCGTCGATCAGATTACGGCCCTTGAAGAAGGCCGTCTCCTGAACATGCCCTCGGTCTACACCAGGGGCTTTATGCGCGCTATTTGCGAAGAACTCGGACTTGATACCCCGACTATTATGTCGCATTACCGCAAACTTCTACCAAACGAAGACCCTATTCACCCAGGGCCCCTGACTGCTAAATATGGAGAGAGCGAGCTATTAACTGAAGAAAGAGGCTCTTATCTCTGGCCTGTTCTGCTTTCAGTCTTAGGCCTGATAATTTTAGTAACTATCCTCTGGCTTTTTATTCCCACCTTTCGCTCTTTTTTCGCTGATTTAACCCAGAATCAATCTAGGCCCCAAAGTGGCCAATCAAATCAAGTCGCAGGGCAAGAAAACGCGCTTAGTAACGCCAACCCCTCTTTAGAGACCACTCATTCTTCTAGCTCTTTTACCCCCGATCTCGTGGTCACCCAGGCCAAACCCGACTCCTTTTCCGGCCCACTCACCCTGACGGCGGTTAAGACCACCTGGGCTCAAGTAGTGGTCGATAACAAACCTATGGAGCACTTACTCTTTGAAGCCGGGCAGACGCACGTCTTTACTGGCCAAAAATCCATAGCCGTGGCCGCCGGCGACGGTCACGCCCTAAAAGTTGAATGGAACGGTAAAGACGCTGGTTTTTTAGGCCCCGAGGGGCCGGTGGAGGTCTATTGGCCTTTAAGTCCACCCCAAGGCGGCTAATTGTTTGGGCTAACTCTTAGAGTTTTCTCCTTATATGCTTAACCCGGACCTTGGCCTTTAGGCCTGGGTAAAAAAAACCGCTTCCGCTAAAGGAAGCGTTTTTTTCTTTTAGCTGTGTCCGTTCACAAATGTGAACGTTTTAGGGCTCGTTCACAAGAGAGAACGCTGCGGGGCCAAGCCTATTGAAAGGGACGACACGTACCGCAGCTATGTAAGCCCCCTATAGGAGCTTAGTAATTTTAACATTAATCAAAGTTAAAATATATGGTTGGACAGTGAGCTAAGTATAAACGTTAAAAGAACTAATGTTAAGAACTTAAGGGTATGCTAAAACTTAATTACAACTTTAAAGTCGCTACCAGCCGCAAAGTGGGGAAAAAAAAGATTTGGTGAACGGTTACAAAAAAGCCAAGCCCCAACCTAAGTAGGAACTTAGCTTTTTTTTAATTTATCGTTCTATGGCGGCTAAATTAGATAAATATTTTTTAGATTTATAAAATCTTTCTAAATTGACTAAAATTTAAAATAGAGCGCTAAAAAAAGATCTTCTTTGATTTAAAAAATCAGTCTCTTGCCCCTTTTCAGCCGCCCCGGGCCGCGCGGTTGTCCTTTCTATTTCCGGGTTTCGAGAGTGTCCTTCGGGTGAAGATTTAAGAGTAGCCTTAACCTCTCGGCCGGTTTTTTTCTCTGGCTCTTTTTTGTTTCTAAGATAGCCTAAAAACTCTCCGGAGACTATCATGGTCACCTCCTGTGTCCTTTCACAAATGTGAACGTTTAAGGGCCCGTTCACAAGAGAGAACGCTGCGGGGCCAAGCCTATTGAAAGGGACGACACGTACCGCAGCAATGTAGCCCCCTATAGGAGCTTAGTAATTTGAACATTAAACAAAGTTAAAATATATGGTTGGAGCAGAGAGCTAAGTAGAAAAGTTAAAAGAACTAATGTTAAGAACTTAAGGGTATGCTAAAACTTAATTACAACTTTAAAGTCGCTACCAGCCGCAACGTGGGGAAAAAAAGACTTGGTGAACGGTTACAGCCTTCTTAAGGGTCTCTTTCTATTTTTTTATCGGCTTAAGACCCTAAATACTTTAATTTAACTATCTATTTTTTTATTTAATTTTTTAATCCTAAACCTTAGCTTAGCCTTATTAACTCTCTAAAATAGAACCCAAAAAAACTCTATCAGCCTTGGATAAAATTTTAGTGTCCGTTCACAAATGTGAACGTTTAAGGGCCAGTTCACAAATGAGAACGTTGCGGTACCAAGCCTATGGAAAGGGACGACACATACCACAACAATGTAGCCCCCTACAGGAGCTTAGTAATTTTAACATTGATTGAAGCGCAAAAAGTACCCCTTTATCAGTCTTTAAATTTGTAACATATCATTATTATTTGTTAATTTTTTAGATTATTTTTGCTTTTCAGTGGTTTTTGCGCTTCGAACAACATTAATTCAAGTTAAAATATATAGTTGGAGTACCGAGCTAAGTAGAAACCTCAAAAAAACTAATGTTAAGCTCTTAAGGGGGTGCTAAAACTTAATTACAACTCTAATGTCGCTACTAGCCGCAACATGGGGAAAAAAAGACTTGGTGTTCAGTTACAAATTTTATAACCTCTTAACCTAGCCCTATATTTTAAGGAAAAAAATAAATCCTTAAAGCCTAAGCCTTAAGGTTTGGTTAACTCCTATGATTTAACCCTGGCCCTCTTTAATTTTATTATTATCGTCACGTAATTAAAGCCCTCGTCTATTACAACAAAGACATTGACTTAATTAAAAGGGCTCGGGTAAAATCTACTAATACGGCCCGCCTCTTTTACTAAACCCAATAAATAGTCGCTGCCCTGTTAGTGGGACCTTGAATAAGTTAAATCTTATTGGCCTAAGAGTTAAGGGGTTAAAATAAGTACCCGTGTTCATTAGAGATTTTTTACCCTAGGTTCTATTTTTTGAGCTGTAATCATCGCTTGCTTAGCTCTACAAAGATAAGCCAAGAGAGCGACTATAGAGTTAACAATAAGGAAAGAATTGAGGCCTATTAATACCCAACCTTACGGAGGCTTTCGTTCTAGCTGCCTAAAATACATTTTTTGTGGTAGGGTTAATCTTTAACGATGAAAAATGAGCCTTTACCAACTATAAATACCATGACTGACTTAAGAATAAGCTTTAGCCTCAAAGGCCTGGGTTAAAAGAGGGCCAGGATGAGCCCTGGAGCAGAATTTAGGCCCCAACCAGAATTAGTCTCAGCTAGACTAAATCGAGGGGGGCTGCCCCTTAGTAAAGGCGAGAAATAGCCAAGAATATTAAGAACTTGAGGGTATGCTAAAACTTAATTACAACTCGAAAGTCGCTACCAGCCGCCACGTGGGGTAAAAAGACTTGGTGAACGGTTACAATTTATTTAACTCGACTAGATTAAAAAAACTTTATTTTTGTTATATAATAATATCCATCGACGAGCTAAATCGATCTGTTTATGGCTCGAGAGAAAAATTATCACAATATTTTGTATAATTTAAAGAAATATATCATATATATTGTATTTTTTCCTTAGCTCGCTTAAATAATAATCTAAAAATAAACCGTTTATTTGACCAACCTTAGGCCAAGGCCCTTGGCCTGTTAAGCCTTAAGCAAGATGATGGCGGCTTTAAAATAACCGCTTTAGGTTTTTTTTATTTATGTCCAGTCGGCCGCTTTAGACCGTCTTTAGTTTGCCCGCAACGTTAATTGAAAAGCGTTAGCCGACGTGGTATTTATGACCTCAGACGCCTTACTTAATCTTGGCCCACTTTTAGAAGAAGGGCAAGAAGACGAACTAGCCCAACTGCTATCCTCCCTCCACCCGGCCGACGTGGCCGAGGCCTTAAGGCCTTTGGATATGGAGGAGACCATCAAGGTCATGAGTTACCTTGATATCCAACAGGCGGCCGACGTTTTAGTGGAATTAACCCAGGCGGCCCGCGATCAGGTGGCCTCGGGTTTACCTAGGGCCCAGCTGACAAAGCTCGTGGCTGAGATGGATAGCGACGACGCCGCCGATATAGTTGGCGAACTCGACGGCCAAGCGGCCGAAGAGGTCTTATCGGCCATAGGCGGTGAAGATAGCGAAGACGTCCGGCGCCTATTGATGTACGATGACGAGACGGCCGGCGGCATAATGCAGCTTGAGCTAGTCTCAGTGCTTGATTCCGACACCGTTAGCGCTGTGGTGGAAAAGATAAGGGCCCTTGACGAGGAAGTGGAAGATATAGGTCACGTCTTTGTGGTCGATGGGCACAATGGTTTTAAAGGGGCGGTTAGTTTAAAAGACATGCTCTTGGCCTCTCAAGGGCAAACTATGGCCGAGTTAGTTAAAACGCCAGACTTAGTAGTTAGAGTAGACGAGGATCAAGCCTCGATAGCCTTAAAGTTTCAAAAGTATGATACTCGCTCAGCCCCAGTGGTTGATAGCCAAAACAGGCTCTTAGGACGCATTACGGTAGACGACATCATTGACGTGGTCAATGAAGAAGCTGACAAAGACTTTTACCGCTTAGCCGGTTCTTCTGAGGAGGAAATCTACACTAGTGGAGTGGTTAAAACCGCAGCCCTTCGGTTTCCTTGGTTATTGTTTAATCTTTGTGGCGGTTTTGTCACTTCCTTTATCTTAAACTTTTTCGAGGCTTCTTTATTAAAAACCCTAGCCTTGATTACTTTCGTGCCCATGGTTTTAAGCCTTTCTGGGGCCGTGGGCTCCCAATCGGCTACTATCACCGTCCGCGGCCTAGCCATGGGCCGTATCGGTCATGGGGGTATTTTAAAAAATCTCTGGAAAGAGCAACGAGTCACGGCCTTCATGGCCGTGGCCTTTGGCCTAGCTATCGCCTTAATTAGCGGCTCTATGCACGGGGCCGTAAAGCTTGGCTTAGCCGTTGGGCTCTCCATAACCACGGCTATTTTAGTTTCCGCCTTCCTAGGGGCCTTAACCCCGATTTTTTTCCAAGCCGTTAAAGTTGATCCCGCTCTAGCCTCAGGCCCGGTGGTCACCTCCACTAACGACGTGGTTAGTTTATTAATTTACACTCTCATCGGCACGGCCGTGGCTTAGATAGTTATTTTTTTGTTGGCGGCTAAAGAAAGTTTGTCTACATTTACTTTCGATCTTTTTTGATCTAAATTACTAAGGAGTCAACCTTGCCTTTTTTTATAACTTTTTTAGCTCTTTCTCAGCCCCTAAACAGTAGGTCCTAAGTTTTGAGTGGACCTAACCGCTCCCCTTCGGCCCAGCCTCCCCCTCGCTCCATGCGCGGTGGCTTTAATGGCTCCCCTAGGCGCTCTAAGCTAGGCTCGGGCTCAATTAACTTAAAGATCCTATCAGAGATTCTTGAAGTTCAAATAGGTCAAAGGGGCGAGGAACTCTTCTTTTCCGATAATCACCCGGAAAAGGTCGAGCTCGCTAAAAAAGCCATTATGGCTTTAGAAACTCTGCCCACGGCCGGGGAGACTCCCAGCCAATGGGAAGTGGAATGCTTAGCCTCTCTACTTAAAGCTGATCCTAACGTTGATTTAGAAAACTTTTTTAATGGCTATAGACCGCGCCTTGACTCCAACAAGCTCGTCCTAGGCCGGACCCCAGGCCAGAGGGCTTATTTAGAATTAATTAGTCGAAACGATCTTGTTTTTGGTCTCGGGCCTGCGGGCACGGGTAAAACCTTTCTCTCCGTGGCCATGGCCGCGGAAGCTCTAATAAGCGGGCAAGTCTCCCGCTTAGTCTTAACTAGGCCGGCCGTGGAGGCCGGAGAGCGCCTCGGCTTTCTCCCGGGCGATTTGGCCGAAAAGATAGACCCCTATTTGCGGCCCCTCTACGATGCCTTAGCCGAGCTAATGCCTACGGAAAGACTTACTAGGTCCTACGAGCGAAACCTAATTGAAGTAGCGCCCTTGGCCTTTATGAGGGGTCGGACCCTCTCGGGGGCCTTCGTCATCTTAGACGAAGCCCAAAACACTACCAGCCAACAAATGAAGATGTTTCTCACTCGCCTCGGCCCAGGCTCCAAAGCTGTGGTAACCGGAGATCCCGAGCAAAGCGATTTGCCTTCGGGTTGCCCCAGCGGCCTATTGGAAGCCATGGAAATTCTACCGGGCGTCGAAGGGGTGGCCTTTTGCCACTTTAACGCTCAAGACGTCGTCAGGCACCGCTTGGTGCGCCATATCCTTCAAGCCTATAAACGTGTGGCCGCTAAAAGGGCCAAAACGGATTCTAAATAATGCCTGAAACTAAAAAAAACCAAAAATTAGGTCCCAACCAAACCCAGCGAGCCCGGAACCGCAAGCCCGTCCTTTTGGAAAAGATCAAAAATTTCCGGCTCACTAGGGATTTGGTCCTCCGCGCCGCCATCATCTTAGCCGTATCGGTAGTTACCGTCATGTTAACTAACCCCTTAAAAGACACCTATCAGGATTTTAAGGTGGGAGTGGTAGCCAAGCGGACGGTTAGAAGCGATCACGCCTTTGTGGTGGTTGATCCATTGGCAACTGATGAGGCCCGCGTCATTGCTTACAACTCGGCCATGCCCCTATTTATCTTAGACGATTTAGCCACTAATTTAGTCTTAGAAAACGCCAAGAGGATCTTTCGCCACGGCCGCTTAATACTCGCTCTAAACTCCAACGTCCCCCACCCCCGCTTTAAAGATCAATTCTGCCAAGTCTTTAGGGTGGAAAACTGCGACTACACCCTCACCGAAACTTGGAAAAACGGCTTTAACCATGTCTTAGAGCGCCAGGTGACTTGGCTGACCTTAGAATTAATGACCCAAGGGGTCATGGCCGAGGAAGTAGATAACTCGTTTTTCGAGGGCCGTAACGTCGAAATAGGCCGAGTTGGCACCGGTAGGACTATCACTAGTTTCGAATCAATTTTAAACTTTCCTAGAGCTAAACTCATAGTCGAAGCTAGAATGAAGCTAATTAGCGGCGAACTAGGCTCAGGGGGCGACGAATTAGTGACCTCGCTCGTTATGGGCCTACTTAGACCTAATATAGTGCTAGATCAAAATATCTTATGGCGAAGAAGGTTTCAGGCTACTAGTAACGTAAAAGACGTTGTCCACCGTGTAACGGCTAACGAAATTATCATTCGCGAAGGAGAAACGGTCACTCCCTTAACTGAGATTAAGCTCTTAGCCTTAAGGTCGGACCGCATTCGCGAACTATGGTTTAAGCGCTCTTTAGGCTTACTTTTAATTTTAACCCTCTTTATGTTCATCACCCAATGGCTAAATAGCGTTGAGAGAAAAGAGGGTATTTCCCTAAAACCCTTAACCTTAATGTCAGTCTTACTCATGGTCTTTATTATCCTCGCTTGGTGGTCTGGCCACTTAGTTGCGGGTACAAAACCATTTTTTGACTTTATCGAACCTCACACTGCCTTTATGGCCATGCCTATCCCTGTAGCGGCCATGCTGGGGGCTATCTTTTTAGGCACGCGAAGAGCGGTCTTTCTTTGTTTTCTCGGCTCATTTTTAGGGGCCGTGGTGGCCCCGTTAGATACCTTATCCGCCTTTATCTACATCTGTAACGGCTGCTTAGTCTCTATCACTAAGCTCGGTCGGCTCTCCGAGCGCGGCCGCCTCATCCCCGCCGCCGCCTTAACCGCTTTAGTTAACTGTCTATCTATGACTGGCCTAACTATCATGGACGGAGATATATTTAGCCAGCAGTTTATCTACGATACCTATGCCGCCGTCTTATCGGGCTTACTTTCAGGCATCTTAGCCTCCGGCTTAGTACCGGCGATAGAGTCTTTAACTGGGATTACCACTAACCTAAAGCTTATGGAGCTAGGTAATCTTAATCGGCCCCTTTTAAGAGATCTGATGCTTAGGGCACCCGGCACTTACCACCACTCAGTTATCGTAGGCTCGATGGTTGAAGCGGCCGCCGAAGTTATTGGGGCTAACCCACATTTAGCAAGGGTTGGGGCTTATTATCACGATATTGGAAAGATGAAAAAGCCACTCTACTTTATTGAAAATCAGATGGGAGAAAATAAACACGAATCTCTTACCCCAACTATGTCGGCCTTGGTCTTAGTCGGGCACGTTAAGGAGGGGGTCGATCTGGCGAGAGAAAATAAACTTCCTCAAATGGTTATCAATATAGTCGAACAGCATCACGGCACTAGCCTAATGGCCTATTTTTATCATAAGGCTAGAGAAAACCGCGGGCCCAATATGGCCGAGATTAACGAGGGCGATTTCCGCTATCCTGGGCCCAAACCTAACAGCAAAGAAGCCGGCCTAGTTATGCTAGCCGATATCTGCGAGGCGGCCACCAGGACTTTAACCGAACCTACCCCAACTAAGATTCAAGAATTAGTGCGCACTTTAGTCAATAAAATCTTTAACGATGGTCAGCTTGATAATTGTGATTTGGTCTTAAAAGAACTAACCGAGGCCATGCAGGTCTTTACCAACATCTTAATCGGCATTTACCACCACCGCATCGTCTACCCGGTTATTAGTAAAGAGGCTGAGCGCCATCAAGCGGCTAGAAGTAAGATAATCTATGACAATCTCAATAACGAACAATCAAAACGCGTTACCCATTAACCAATATAAAGTCAAGCGCCGCCTGAGTCGATTATTAAAAGAACTAAATAAGAGCGATTTTAATCTTTCTATCCTCTTTTGCGACGACGAGCAAATAAGAAGCCTCAACCGAGACTTTAGAAAAATAGATAAGCCAACCAACGTCTTAGCCTTCCCCGATACCCAGAGCGCTTTAGGTCAGAGGGCTTATCTTGGAGACGTGGCTATCTCGACCCAAACAACTATGCGAGAGGCGGCAGAGAGTGATTTAGATGCGGGTGAGCGCCTCTATTTTTACCTAGTCCACGCTTTGCTTCACCTAATAGGCTACGATCACGAGAAAGGGCCAGAAGCTCAACTTGCCCAAGAGGCTGAAACCGAGCGACTCTCAAAGCTAATAAAAAACGATCTTTAAAACTCTTTAAATTAACTATTGATAGCCTCTCTTCTAGTTTGATATCATCTTTTTTTGACTTATTCAAGTTTTTTTTACAATAGTTAAATCTGAATTATGGTTATTATGGCTATTTATGGCCTGCTCTTTTTTTATCGAACACAATAAAGATTAATTTCACCCCCGACCAAAATTAGGGCTCTTTTGGGTGAATAAGATAGTACAACTTCCCTACCCTAAAGGGAGTGGTTTGTAAAAGCCCTCGGTTGGCTAAGAGGAGCTAGAGTTAAATCAGCTACGTTGTTATTTTGTTAAAGACCAACAGCCCCTCCCATCTTAGTTTAGCCCTATTAAAGCTTAAGGTTGTACCAGGCTTAAGGTAAGTACGTAACGGAGCGTAAAACCGGTAAAAACATTTTCGAGATTAACGTTTAAACAGACCCGTAAGGGCGTTTTTTCGAGGAGTTTAACTCCGTCTACTTAGTAGCCATCGCCTTATAGAGACGATGGGGATGAGTGGTCTTTTCGCGTCTTTCAGATTAAAGAGAACAACGCCATTGCTCCTCTGGCTAAAGCCAGCGGACTCCTGGAAGGGAAGATGATGAAAAACGTCGTGGCCTTAATTATGGCTGGCGGCAAAGGTGAGCGCCTAATGCCGCTAACAAAATCTCGGTCTAAGCCGGCCATACCCTTCGGCGGCATCTATCTATTGGCCGATCTCTCCCTTTCAAACTGTATAAACTCTGAGGTCTATAAGATCTTTATCTTACCTCAGTACAAATCCCAAACCCTCATCCAGCACCTTGAAAGCGGCTGGAATATCTTTAGCCAAGCCCTGGGTCACTTTTTAAGAATCGTGCCGCCTCAAATGATGACCGGCGATAAATGGTATCAAGGCACGGCCGATTCTATCCGCCAAAACCTCTTAATGATTGAAGCTGAAAAGCCAAGTCACCTGTTGATACTCTCAGCCGATCACGTCTATAAGATGAACTACGCGAGCTTTAAACACTATCATGACTCTTGTAATTCCGACGTCACCATCGCGGTTATCGAAACCCCTAAGAGCGAGGCTAAAGAATACGGGGTGCTGCAAGTAGACTCTGATTTTAGGGTCACTGGTTTTCAGGAAAAGCCTAAAAACCCGGCCCCCATCCCTGGTCAACCCAATATTTGCCTAGCTTCTATGGGTATTTATATCTTTTCCGCCCCAGTATTAATCGATTTGTTAAAAAAGAGCGATCTGCCCGATTTTGGTAAAGATATTCTCCCTAGTATCCTTAAAAGCCACAAAGTCATGGCCTACCCTTACCGAAAAGAGAACCGCATCGAGGAAGTGGTTTTTTTTACCGACGAAGAGGGCTCTAGGGCAGAAAAACCTGTCGAAGTAGCCCCCGATTCGGGTTACTGGCGCGACGTGGGTAATTTAGACGCCTATTGGAACGCCAATATGGACTTAACCGGCCAAACGCCATATTTTAATCTCTACGGCGTGCGCTGGCCCATGAGGACCGCCCAAAGGCAGTTTCCCCCAGTTAAGACCTTATCGGTCTCTGGAACCGAGGGCCAAGCCCTCCACGGCCTCGCTAGGGATTCGTTAGTCTCTCACGGCTGCGTTATCGGCGGGGGCCTAGTTAGAAATAGCGTTCTATCTTATAACGTCTCAATTCACAGAGGAGCTGAGATAGATGAATCGGTTATAATGGAAAACGTCGACGTCGGTAGGTTTTGCCAAATAAAAAAGGCCATAATCTCTGACGGGACCAAGATACCGGCTAGGACCGTAATTGGCTTTGACCCCAAAAGCGATCGTCGTCGCTTTTCGGTCACAGCTAGGGGGATAGTGGTCGTCACTAAGGAAGATTTTGAAAAAAACATTTAATTATTTTTTTTATATTCTCTATATTTTTCTAATTAAACATAATTAATATAATTATTGTTTATTTTCTAAGGTCAATATGATTTTACCTAAAACATTAAAAAATAAATTAATCTTCCTCAACCTTGGGGTTTTTTTCTCAGTTTGCCTCTGGGCCGCCTTGAGCCTAGCTCAAACGGGCCCAAGCGTAAGCGAAAATAAACCCCAAACTCCGACTTCAAATAAAGAGGCGGCTGATAGCCTTTCAACTACCGAAGTCCTCACAGGGGAAAAGTGGCTCGAATTTTGTACTCAAGCCGACCCCAATCAATTAAAAAGCGCCATCAAAAATGGTGCCGCTCCCAATTTCAAAACCCCTAACGGTTTAACCCCTTTAATGAGTGCGGCCGGCTTTAACCCTAATCCAGATTCGATCCGCGTTTTATTGGATAATAAGGCCGAGCCCCAAGCGGTGGAGCTTAAGTTCGGGCTAAACGCCTTAATGTTCGCCTCAGCCCACAATACTAACCCCAAAGTAATCACTCTCTTAGCCCAGACCGGTATCGATCCCTCTTTTCAAAACTATCAAGGCGGCACGGCCTTAATCCAAGCTGCGGCCAATAACCCAAACCCAGAGATTATCCAAGCCCTAATTGAAGCTAAAGCCGATGTCAACGCCTCCGATTCCCAAGGGGCCACAGCCTTAATGCATGCGGCTGCCTTTGGCAAAATGCCTGTTGTTAAACGATTAATCTCCCTTAAGGCCGACCTTAAAGCCCAAGATAAAAAAGGCGATACGGCCCTTTTTTGGGCGGCTAAAAATAATCCCAACCCAGACGTTATCCAATTTCTTCTCCAGGCTGGGCTAAAAGTAAATTCAGTTAATAAATTAGGCGAAACCCCTCTTTTTTACGCCTCCACAAACCCCAATCCCTTGGCCGTGACGACCTTAATTAACGCCGGGGCTAACGCTAAGGTAAAGGATCAAACGGGCTCAACCGCGCTATTTACGGCCTGCCTTAGCAACACCAAACTTGATACCTTAAGAACGCTTCTAAGTTTAGGCCTAAACGTTAACGAGGTTAACGACGAAGGCGTGACCCCTTTGATGGCCGCCGCGGCCAACCCTGAAATTTCAGTAACCCGTTACCTATTAATTGAAGGGGCCGACCCAAACTTACGTGAAAAACGCGGACGCACCGCTTTAATGCTAGCTGCGGCCTTAAATCCCAACCCTATGGTGTTGAGGATACTTTTAGAGTGCGGAGCTGATCCCTTAATTAAAGATAGTAACAATCAGACGGCCCTTTATTTTGCCTCCCAAAACCTAAACTCGGATATGCTCCAAGTTCTAAATAAGTTTACAACCGACCAAACTACGAGCGCCCAGGCCCAAGAGAAAGCCCCAGAAAAAAAGGAGAACCTCGCTGGGGCAAATCAGGCTCAAGAGAAAGAAGGGCCTAGGGCCCCAGTCGCGGCCGAGGGAAAAAAATAAGCTAACGCTAAAGGGAAAGATTTAAGCCAAATAAATTTAAGGAGAGTCTCTTTTAAGTGAAATCTTTAAAAACTATATTCTTTTGCCTGCGTAGCCTTTGGCATTATGCTTTTTTGTCTCTACTCTTGAGCCTATTTTTATCTCTTTCTTCAGCCCAGGCCCAGAACTTAACTAAACTTGACTTTGGCGGCGAGCCAGTCCCCTTGAGCCGCACAGAAATATTAGAAAGTCTCGATCAAGAACTCTTGCTCCTCTCTGAATCCAAGAGCCGGATCTGGGTGAGCTTAAAGAGAAGCGATAGATATCTTCCTATTATCGAAAAAGCCCTTAGTTTACAAAAAGTGCCCCTTGATTTTAAGTTTTTACCCTTATCTTTAACTAATCTAGCCCCGGATTATCGCTCTTCTAACCGCCGGGGCCTTTGGCGCTTTTCTGAAAACGAGGCTAGGGCCAGCGGGCTTAAGATAACTAAAGACCTAGACGAGCGCCTAGACGTGGTGGCTAGTTCCATGGCTGCGGCTAAGGCTATAGAGGGTTATAAAAAAACCTATGGCTCTTGGACTATGGCCCTGGCCGCCTTTTTAGACCCAGTTGAGCTGGCTCGGGCAGTTAAAGATGGGGCAGGGATAACCAATTTTTACGACCTCTACATTTCTGAAAATCTCGAGCGCAACGTTAGTGTGGTCTTAGCCGGTAAGATCCTCTTTTCCGATATAGTCGCCTTTGGCTATCAAAAATCTCGGTCCTGGCCGGTAGTCTTTTCGAGCCGCAAGCAACAAGCTATGGCTATGGACGTTAAAACTCTAGCCGAGAGTTTTAAATGGGACGTTAGGACCTTTAAAGACCTAAACCCCCATATCCTCGGACAAACGGTGCCGGCCGGAGCTTACGTTTACGGTCCTTAGGCTCTTTTCATTTAAATTTTCGCTCTTCTTGGCCTTATAAGCCCGTTTTTTGGAGCCTCAATGGATTTAAGCCCAGTTTATTTAATGGACGCCAGCGCCTTTATTTACCGCGCCCATAAAGCCCTCCCCAAACTTATGACCAAATCAGGAGAGCGCACCGGGGCCACTTTCGGCTTTACTTCCGCTCTTTTAAAGCTTATTAAAGACAAAAAACCTAAATTTTTGGCCGTGGTCTTCGATAGTCGCGGCCCTACTCGCCGCCATCAAATCTACCCCCAATATAAGGCTCACCGCCCGCCCATGGAGCCGGAACTAGCCGCTCAACAAGCCCCCATTAGACAAATCGTGAGCGCCTTAGCTCTTAAAAGCCTAGAGCAACCGGGCTTTGAAGCCGACGATCTTATCGCCGCCCTGTGCTTTTTAGCTAAAGAGCAAAGCCGAGAGGTCATTATCGTTTCGGGAGACAAAGATTTTTACCAGCTTCTCTCGCCCTTAGTTTCCATGTACGACCCTGACCCTAAAAAAAAATCGGCCTTAAATTTAGAAAGCTTTAAAACTCGCTTTAATCTTGAGCCAGAGGGTTTTTTAGAGGCCCAAGGTTTGATGGGCGATTCTACCGACAATATCCCCGGTATTCCTGGGGTAGGCGAAATAACGGCGGTAAAACTAATCTCTGAATTTGGATCTATAGATAACTTATATCATAACCTAGATAAAGTAAAATCAGAAGCCTTAAGGCTTAAATTAAAAGAGCATGAAGATTCAGCTAGGCTTTCTAAAGAACTGGCTAAACTGGGCCAGGGGCTCGCCCCCCCTTCTTCCATAGAAGACTTAGCCATGGGTTCGCCTAACTTTTCTCTCTTAATGAGTTGCTTAAACGATTTTGAATTTTTCTCTCTTATTAAAACCGTTAAGTCTATCTATGGCGATAACCCACAACTTAATCAACCCCAGAGCCCATCTCTTTTTTCCTTAATTGATAACCCCGGCCCTGCACCATCTAGCGCCCCAACTTCGCTCTTTACTTTGACGACAAATTCTAATAGCCAAAAAGCCTCTACCATTGTTAATTACTCAAAATACTTATTAGTCGATAACCCTTCGGCCTGGACAATTCTTATTCAAGCCTTAGATAGAGTTACGACTGATAAAAGCCTATTAGCCTTAGATTTAGAAACCGATAGCCTATCGCCTAGTAGGGCTAAGATAGTCGGTCTGAGCCTCGCTACTGGAGAGAACGAGGCCTTCTACGTCCCGATAGCCCATAAAAGCTTAAAGGCTAATAACCAACAATGGTCTGAAGTAGAAAAAATATTAGGCCCCTATTTGACCGCCCAAAACCCTCCGAAAATAGGGCAAAACGCCAAATTTGATTGGCATATCCTCCTTCGCTACGGTCTCATTTTACCTCCCCCCGCAGCCGATCCTATGCTGGCCTCCTACTTATTAAACCCAGACGATCGCCACGGCCTTGATAGCCTCAGCCTTAAATTTTTAGGCCACAAACCCATCCCTTTTACCGAAGTAGTGCCTGATCCAAAAAAATCTGATTTTTCCTCAGTCGAGCCCAATGAAGCCTGCCTATACGCTGCCGAAGATGCCGATCTTACTTTAAGATTAGCTTCTATTTTGCAAAAATCTCTTAAGCAAAATAGCCCATTAGACGCCCTATATTATGATTTGGAGCTGCCGTTAGAAGAACTATTAACCCGCATGGAATTTACCGGTGTCTTAATTGATAAAGAAATTTTAGCCGCCCTATCAATTGATTTGGCCAAAACTATGGCCGCCAAGAGCGAAATTATCTACGATTTAGCCGGAGAAAAATTTAATTTAGCCTCCACCCAACAAACTGCCGACGTCTTATTTAATAAGCTAAAAATTCCCTCCGGCAAGATGACGGCCAAAAAACAAGGCTATAGCACCGATTCGGAAGTAATGTCTGATTTAGCGGTTAACTATCCAATATGCGCGGCCATTTTAGAGTGGCGTGAGGTACAAAAATTAAAATCAACGTACGCCGATAAGCTGCCCTTAACCGTAAACCCCAATAGCGGCCGTATCCACACCTCCTATAATCAAGCCCTGACGGTTACCGGCCGCTTGTCGTCATCAGAGCCCAATCTTCAAAATATCCCGGCCCGCTCCGAAGAGGGCCGTAGGGTCAGAGAGGCCTTCGTGGCCCCCAAAGGTAGCCTTCTAATCTCAGCCGATTACTCTCAAATCGAACTTAGGATTATGGCCCATTTTTCCGGCGATAGGGCTTTAATTGAAGCCTTCGAGCGTAATGAAGATATCCACGCCCAAACTGCGGCTAAAATCTTTAATATCGCGCCAGATCAATTGGTTCCCTCCGATATTAGGCGCCGGGCTAAGACTATCAACTTTGGTATTATATATGGCCAGGGACCCGTGGGCTTGGCTAAACAACTTAACGTTTCTATGAGCGAAGCTAAAACCTTTATCAATCTTTACTTCAAGCGCTTTCCCGGAGTTCTGGCCTTTATGAAAAAAACTAAACTCCAAGCAACTCACGATGGACTAACCAGCACCTGGTACGGCCGCAGAAGATACCTGGCCGGCCTTAAATTATCTGGTCAAGAAAAAAAAGAAGCCGAACGCATGGCCGTCAACACCCCAATTCAAGGCACCGCAGCCGATATTATAAAGATGGCCATGCTCAGAGTAGATAAACGCTTGAAGAAAAATAATTTGTCTTCTAAAATCATCATGCAGGTGCACGACGAACTTATTATAGAGGCCTTAGAGACTGAAGCTGAAAAGGTGAGCCAAATATTAGTTGAAGAAATGGAGGGTGTAGGCCAAAACCCAATCATTCCCGGAGGCGGCCCTCTAAAAACCCCACTAAAAGTCGACGTAGCTCAAGGCCAAAACTGGATCCACGCCTAAATTTTTTAACTTACAATATTTATGATCGAAGCGCAAAAAGTCACCTTTATCAGTCCTTAAATTTGTAACAGGGCCTTATTACTAGTTAATTTTTTAGACTACTTTGCTTTTAAGGGGTTTTTGCGCTTCGATCATTTATGCCTAAAGCCCCTTACGGGGCCTTAGGCTTTTACATATACTCAAGAACGAAATGATTTTTCACTTTTGCTGTATAACCAAAATCAAAGACCGCCGACTGAAGTCGGCGGTCTGATCTTTTAGTATTTCGGATGATACTGTATCATTAGTAGCCCGACTACTCTACTACTTCTACCTTAAACTCTTCATCGAGATGACTCTGACGCTCAATGTATTCGACAATCACTTCGTCAGTAACATTACCACTACTCCTGTAAGTATTTTTTTTCGATACTTAGTTATCCAAACTATGTGGTGATGATTTAAAAATACACTATGTGAGCCATGAACATATTCAGACATTTTTT
>JAITQT010000204.1 GCA_031288745.1 Deltaproteobacteria bacterium | reverse complement strand
TATTGTGCTTTTAAGAGGTTTTTGCGCTTCGATCAAAAATAATTAACGGCGAAATTATGAATATCCTTCCACCCTTTGCAGCCAGCTGTAGTGGCAATCAGAAGGATAGTAAGGATTTGATATAGCTTGTAAGTTGAACGCCCTTTAACTCTAACGTCGGGTATGGTTTTGAAATAATCTATGATATTGCTGAAAAATTTAGCCATAATGGGCCATCTTTGGCTTTAAATGGCCCTAATTATATTAGAAAAAATTTAAATTGACACTAAATATATAAAAAAACTATAAATAGATATTATAGCTAATATTATACGATATAACTGTATTTATAGTTTAAAATGTACTGAATAAAATTTTAAATAATATATCATTACAATAGTTTTAAATCTTAAGTTATTTAGTTAGTCACTGAAATTATTCTAAATTTCTAGATAAATAAAATAAAACCAGCAATATAAAAAAATAAATCAATATTATATGTGATCTTAACTGTAAAATTTAAATTTTATATATTAATTTTTTTTAATTTGACCTAAATAAGTATTTATCTGTTTTTATGATTGTTTAATATTTATTGTTAAATATATATAAAGTTTTGCTATCATAGATAGATTAAATTATTTATATATTTAAAAATTAAATATATTAAATTTTAAAAAAATAGGTGAGTTTAGTTGAACAAACAAATTTTTAGCCACTATCAACTTATTCTGATTAATTTATACTAAATCAAAATTTTGGCGCTTTTGCCCTGGGCCTTAAGGTCTATAAATATTGATCTTTAAAAAAAATACGTCCTAAGCCAAAAAAAAAACCACGAGCCAATCGATCGAAGATCGTCGATTTAGCTCGTGAGTTAAAAATTTAAAAAGGATTTTTAGTTGAGAGCGTCGTAGCCCGTTTCTTTAGTCCTGATGCGCATGGCGCTACGAAGATCGTAACTAAAGATCTTACCGTCGCCAATTTTACCGGTAAAGGCGGCTTCCTGAATGGTTTTGATGACCTTTTGCTCCCATTCTTCAGAAGAAACGACGATTTCAAACTTGACCTTGGGCAATAAGCTGACGTCAACCTTGCTACCGCGGACAATTTCGGTGTAACCTTTTTGGGACCCGCAACCCATAACTTGAAAGACGGTGATGCCGTTTACCTCAATAGCGTTAAGGGCTGATTTAACGTCCTCCAACTTTTCTTCGCGGACAATGGCTTCGATTTTTATCATATTTAAGTAAAACCTCCCTTGGATTAATCAAGACCGTTGAAGGACGGATAGGCGTTTTCGCCGTGCTGAGAAGCGTCAAGGCCGACCAGCTCGTCGCGTTTACTAACCCGAAGCACGGTAAATAGTCTAACTAAGCCGCAGCAAATCAAAGTCCCCACAGCCGCGACCCCGATAGAGGTTAAAATAGCCACGACTTGGGCGCAAAACTGCTTGGTTTCACCAAAAATCAAACCTTGTTTGGCCGCGCTGTTAATGAGCGGATCTGAGAAGAAGCCGGTCATAAGTCCGCCCCAAATGCCTCCTATGCCGTGACAGCCAAAAGCGTCTAAAGCGTCGTCAATTTTAAGCTTCTTTTTAATCAAAGTAATGCCTAAAAAGCACATCGGCCCCGCGGTAAGCCCTATTATAAGAGCCGACCAAACCGGAACAAAGCCGGCACCGGGGGTAATAGCCACCAAACCCACCACCACACCGGTGCAGGCGCTTATCAAAGTGGTCTTGCCTCTAGTAAGGACGTCTAAAATCATCCACGACAATAAACCAGCGGCCGTGGCCAAAGCCGTGGTCATAAAGGCGTGAGCGGCTAAACTATTGGCCGCCAAAGCGCTTCCAGCGTTAAAGCCAAACCAGCCAAACCACAAAAGGGCCATACCCAGAGCCACGAAAGGCACGTTATGCATTCTATAAGAAGTATGCTCATAGCCTTGACGCTTACCTAGCAATAAGCATAGGACCAATCCGCTTACGCCGGAACTAATATGAACTACGTTGCCACCGGCAAAATCAATAGAACCGAGACCGGAGGCTCCTAACAATCCGTCTTCGCCCCAGACCATGTGGGCTAAGGGATAATAGACTAAAATCGACCAAAAGGCTATAAAAAGAAACAAGGCCTTAAAGCGCATTCTCCCGGCTGCAGCCCCGGTGATGATGGCCGGGGTAATTAAGGCAAACATCATCTGAAAGGCGACGAAGGCCAGCGAAGGAATGGAGTTGGCATAGGGTGAGGGATCGTCTAGTTTGGTTTTAAGGAGAAATAAATCGTCAAAAGAACCAAAGATCCCTCTAGTATTACCGGAAAAAGAAAGAGAATAGCCAAAGGCCACCCACATCACCACGCCGAGACCCATTATAAAAGTCACGGCCATGATGTTGTTAATGACGTTTTTACGCCTTCCCAAGCCTCCGTAAAAAAAACCTAAGCCCGGAGTCATAATAAAGACTAGGGCCGCGCAAATCAAGACAAAGGCGGTATCACCGTTGTTCATGTAAGTTACCCTCCAATAAAATTAGTTTGAGTCCAAAGTGAAACTTTATTAATTATTAAAATAAATTATACCTAAAAAGCCTTTGCTCTAACCAGGCTCTTAAGCCCGAGCGCAGCCAAAACTTAGGGCCAGGCCTCGCTTTTAAGGCCATAGCCAGCTAATAAATAAATGAGTTGTTTTTAGTTAAGCACAAAACGGGCCAATTGACTTTTTAGGACCCCTCGGCCCAAAGGCCTTTAAATAAACGAAAAAATAGGGCCCATGGCCGCCTGCCTATTTAAGGGGCTAAAAATAGGTCAACTATGAGGTAAATTTTTCAGCGAAACTACATAAACGTCAAAAAATTTCAAAGTTAAGCCCCTGTAAGGAACAAAATGAGATAAGCCCTCTTTTAGCCTATACTTAGGCCTCTTATAGTGGCCACAAAAGGCCAAACAAAACCTTCCTTGCCAAGACTAGAGAGAAGGGTTAAAATAGAGCTATCTTTAAATAAATTAATATTTTACCCCAATAAAGATAAATAACTTTTTTTAAGTTTATCTTCTTCCTTTTATCATTAAAATATTATATTTATAATTTTTACAACTAAATTTTACTAATTTTATTATTATATTGTTTTCCTTATCTTTCTAAATAATCAGCCACCTTGGGCTCAACTCAAAACCATAGGGAAAAAGGCTTCTTTAGGCCTGTCGCCCTTGTTTTTGTTGGCCTTAAGGGTAAGTTCTAAGTTTCAAAATCGCGCAGCCAACCTTAGAGGTTTAAAAATGGCCCTCTCTTTTAGGTTTAAATAGCTCAGATGCTTCAAATTAACCCCGAAAACGCAACGGAGTCGAATTTCATTTTAAAGGCCCTAGCCGAAGCCGACTTCAACTGGGCCATTAACGCCAACGGCGTTTGGCGACGGCCTAGTTGGGACGTGGCCGAACTCAACCAGCCAGCCCTTAAGGC
>JAITQT010000193.1 GCA_031288745.1 Deltaproteobacteria bacterium | reverse complement strand
CCCTTAAGTTCTTAACATTAGTTCTTTTAACGTTTCTACTTAGCTCTCTGCTCCAACCATATATTTTAACTTTGATTAATGTTAAAATTACTAAGCTCCTATAGGGGGCTACATTGCTGGTACGTGTCGTCCCTTTCAATAGGCTTGGCCCCGCAGCGTTCTCTCTTGTGAACGGGCCCTTAAACGTTCACATTTGTGAACGGACACCTAATTAATTTCAACTTTAGTTTGATTTATTTTGTTATTGGCCTTTGGTGCCCTTAGGGGCTTAATAGGGAAGACGGTGTGATTCCGTCGCGGTACCGCCGCTGTGAACGGGGAGAGCCGCTCCACTGGCTATCTATTAGCCAAGCCACTGCCTATAGAGGCGGGAAGGCGGAGTTGTTTTTATGATCCGTGAGCCAGAAGACCTACCTTGGGCCGGAGTTCTCTTAGGTTAGAGCCTTGCTTTTAGTAACCCTAAAAGTTCTTTGCCTAAAAGGGAACCAAAGACATAAGGCCCTAGGGCGGTAATACAGAGGTTCGCCTCTTTCCCTTTGGCCAAACCACAATTAAAAACGTTATTGGGGGTTGCTTAATTTAAAATAAGCAACCCCCCTTTTTTGTCTCAAATCACTTCCATCCTTTGGCCGCATTTTCAAAAAGGAGCAACGCTTTTATTATGCTTAAAACTCTTTCCCTGACCTGGCCCACCTGCGCAGTTTTAGTCTCGCTAATCTTTCTAGCCGCTATTTTCTTTTCTTCCTCTCCTGCATCGGCTTACGAAAGACCGGATACTCAGCCGGCCATAGTTCTGGCCGCCTTCGGCACCACCGAAGTGGGCGCTTTAAAATCTATCCTTAACATTCGCGATAAGGTCAAGAGCGCCTTTCCCACCTACGAAGTCCGCCTGGCCTTCACCTCCAACATTATTCGCTCTATCTGGCATAAACGGGCCAAAGACGATGAATTTAAGAAACAAAATCCCAATGTACCAGCTGATATTTACGAAGTTAAAAACGCCTTATCAGTTCTAGCCGACCTTCAGGAAGACGGGGCCAGGCTAATTTTAGTTCAATCGTTACATATCACTGACGGCGAGGAATATAAAGACCTTGACAATTTGGTCAAAGCTTTAGCCTCTTACCAAACGGTCAAACCCATTCTTAAGCCTTTCCCATGGATAGGTGTGGGCGAGCCCGGCCTTGGGCTTAACGACGGGGATCCTAAAGAGATTGAAAAGGCGGTCAAGGCCCTCTCGCAACTAGCCCACAAAGCCAAGTCCTCTCAAGCAGCCTTAGTGCTTATGGGGCACGGCAACGAGCATCTGACTCAGCAAGTCTTTAGCCGCTTAGAGCAAGCCCTCCAAAAAGCCTACGGGCCTGACATTTACGTGGGCACCGTAGAGGCTGCCCCTGGGGCCCCGGAAATCCTTGAGAAAATCAAAAAATCAGCCAAGGCCCCTAAAAAGGCCCTTCTAGCCCCGCTCATGATCGTTGCTGGCGACCACGCCCTCAATGATATGGCCGGAGACGAACCTGACAGCTGGGCCAGTACTTTAAAAAATGGCGGCTTGGAGGTGGAAACTTTCCTCGAAGGCCTAGGCTCCAACGATAGCTGGGTAGAGATATACGTCGAGCATCTAAAAGCTCTGGCCCCCAAAGTGGAAGCCCAAAAGGCCAAAGACAAGTAATTAAGCCTTTAAACCTATAACCAGC
The DNA here is from genome assembly GCA_031288745.1 of Deltaproteobacteria bacterium. Taxonomy (GTDB): domain Bacteria; phylum Desulfobacterota; class Desulfarculia; order Adiutricales; family Adiutricaceae; genus JAITQT01. The sequence goes on along the minus strand of JAITQT010000193.1, from coordinate 2,865 downwards.
TTTTTTTCAAGACCCTTTCTGATAAGGCACCCAACGTTAAGTCGTCCCCGGCCAAAACATAATGTTACGCGGCCAAGGATATTGGCCGGGGATCGAACGGGCCCTTAATTAACATTAAAAGAGATACTGAAAAAGCCTTGATGCTAAATTAAGGCCAAAAGTTTTTGAAGTGACTTTTATGAACATTAACCATAGCGCCTTATCGGCGGCAGCTCTCCGCTGCCCGCCTTTTTGTGGAGCTGTTTTAGGTACCTTAATCCTCTTCTTTTTTTCTCTTCTTTCCTTGCCCTCCCCAGTTCTAGCCCAAGACATGGTCCCTAAAATAATTAGCCTCTACGCAGCCGACACCGAATTAGTCTTGCGCTTAGGGGCCAGAGACTCTCTCATAGGCGTCTCTCGCCAAGAATCATACCGAGGCCCCGAAACTGAGGGCTGGGTTAGCCCCCCGGCCTTTTCCATTCGCGACGACGTAGAAAAATTCATCTCCGCAGCCCCCTCTCTAGTTTTAGCCCGCCCCCAGCACTTAAACTCTAACCCTGGCTTATTTGAAAGGCTTCAAAAAAACGGTGTAAAAATTTGGAGCGGGCAGTGCCTTAGGGCAGAAGATCTCTACGACTTTTGGACAGACTTAGGCCGGCTCCTAGGCCGCGAGAATAAGGCTTTAGCTATGATAGCAGATTTTAAAAAGGAGCTGGCCCCTTTTGAGCTTAACGCCAAAGAAAAATTAAAAAAACCCGGGGTGTTTTTGGAATCTATCCACAAAGACCTTAAGACCTTTACGAGCGACTCCATCCCTATCTGGCTATTAACTCTAGCTGGCGGACGAAATATCGCCTCCGATGCCTCGGCCGTTAGAAAGGGACAAATAGTAGCCAATTACGGTCCAGAGAAGCTACTGGCTAAGAGCGACGAGGTAGAAATCTATCTTTCTCAACAAGGCCCCATGAATTCGATTAGCCTAGAGGAGATTAAGGAGCGGGAAATATTTCGGGTCCTACCGGCCTTTAAAAACGGTCGCGTGTATAGAGTACCGGAAGAATATATCTCTCGGCCCACGCCTAGTCTCGTCGAGGGACTACGACTGATGAAAGAAAAGATTACCGAGACAAATGAACTAAAGTAAAATCTTCTAAAGCACAACTAAAGTTTTGATTTTAGCTAGCTACCTCTACCTTTGTCCTAAACCCCCGCTATATCGTTAGTTACCCTCTTTTTCTAAGTTCTCCTCCTTTAGAGCCTAAAAAAACCCGCCGGGCCCTCAGAGGCTTAGGCGGGTTTTTAATATAAGGGGCAAGGTTAACTAAGATAATTTACTTAATAATGGATAATGGGCATAGCGTTCACGGGTGTAAAAAAATTTTCAACTATTTCTTCTAGCAGCTGTTAGCCTTATTTTCCAAATATTTTTGTTAGCCCACAATAGAAATGACCTTTACTTAAGCCTCATTAGAAATGACCTCTTACTTGAGTAACGAACACTTGGCAAGAATAAGGGGTTGATCATCAAGCCTAGGGAGGGGGGCCCCAAAATCTTCCGACTTGATGGTCTGGGCCTCAAGCTTTAGCTGAGGCCCGACCATCGAGAGCTGGTCTGAGTTCTTTTCGGCCTCTAAAAAGTTAACGCTTGCTAGAAAATCTCCTTATATGCTCTTTTTTCTTAGCCTCGAAACTAAAGTAAATTATGCCAAAAAATCTCTTTCCCATAATCTTCCGACTTGATGGTCTGGGCCTCAAGCTTTAGCTGAAGTCCGACCATCGAGAGCTGGTCTGAGTTCTTTTCGGCCTCTAAAAAGTTAACGCTTGCTAGAAAATCTCCTTATGTGCTCTTTTTTCTTAGCCTCGAAACTAAAGTAAATTATGCCAAAAAATCTCTTTCCCATAAATCTTCCGACTTGATGGTCTGGGCCTCAAGCTTTAGCGGAGGCCCTACCAGCGAGAGCCGGTCTGAGTTCTTTTCGGCCTCTAAAAAGTTAACGCTTACTAGAAAATCTCCTTATCTGCTCTCTTTACTTAGCCTCCAAACGAAACTACATTATGCCAAAAAATCACTTTACCATACTCTTCCGACTTGATGGTCTGGGCCACAAGCTTTAGCTGAGGCCCGACCAGCGAGAGCCGGTCTGAGTTCTTTTCGGCCTCTAAAAAGTTAACGCTTGCTAGAAAATCTCCTTATGTGCTCTTTTTTCTTAGCCTCGAAACGAAAGTAAATTATGCCAAAAAATCTCTTTACCATAATCTTCCGACTTGATGGTCCGGGCCTCAAGCTTTAGCTGAGGCCCGATCATCGAAAGCCGGTCTAAGTTCTTCGCGACCTTTAAAAAGTAAGCGCTTGCAAGAAAATATATTCACAAATCTTCTGGCTTGTCTTTTCTGTTTTCAGTCTTTTTTTGCAAAACAAACCGCCTATATCTAAACATAATCGACCGTCCCAAACAAGAATTTGGCTTGGTTGGGCCAGCCATTAAGTAAACCTCCTGGTTTATGAGAATGTGGCGATACTGCCAGGAGGTATAATAGGTCATTTCTACTGAGAGCTTCCAGCTTAAGACGACCGGTCATTTCTATTGTGGCTTTAAGGCCGAAGTTCACTAAAACAAAATATGCTAAAAAAGGGGGTCATTTTTTGTGTGTCCGTTCACAAATGTGAATGCTTAAGGGCCAAATCACAAGAGAGAACGCTGCGGTGCCAAGCCTATTGAAAGGGACGACACGTCCCGCAGCAATGTAGCCACCTATAGGAGCTTAGTAATTTTAACATTGATCGAAGCGCAAAAACCTCTTAAAAGTAGGGTAGAGCAAGGGCGCGGTGGCTTATCGCTCCGTTTCCCTCACCCTCCCGTCAAACCGGACAGGCGGTTTTCCCGC
>JAITQT010000192.1 GCA_031288745.1 Deltaproteobacteria bacterium | reverse complement strand
GCTTCTACAGGAAATAAATTTTTTATGGTATGTATCGTCCCTAACAATTTAGGCCTTGGCTCCGCAACGTTCATGAACAAAGAAAGCTCGTATACTTACACTTTTAACTCAAACTTAATTTTAACAAACTTAGCTTTATTTTTATAGTTAAACTTAAATTTGATCGAAGCGCAAAAACCTCTTAAAATCAAAATAATAAAAAAAATTAACTAGTAATACGGCTCTGTTACAAATTTAAGGACTTATAAAGGGGACTTTTTGCGCTTCGATCAACCTTTCACAAGCCCTTCCAGGAGGCCTGTCACGCTTTGAGATTTTAGCAGCCCATTCTATACGTTGTATGGTTGGCCTTTAATGGATTTTTCAATTTGCCAGGGGAATACCAATCATTTGCCCATATTAGTCCTTTCTTCAGTCGAAAAGGAAATGAAAAACAAGGTCATAAAGAGGCCTGATGAACGGTTACGTTTCTTTTATAGAAGGCGTTTTTTTAAGGATCAACGGCAAAAAAAATCTTGACTAACATTACTATATCATACTATAATATTAAGATCGTCGAACCGCTAAGTTCATCGACACCTTTTTTCTTTCTTTTACCATACTTACCTTAATATTTTTAAAGCGTAACTTAAAAATTAATCTAAACGATTAGTTGTTAAAGTTCGTCAAAAAAATTACCCAATCGGGCCGTTAACTCAGTTCGGTAGAGTACCTGCCTTTTAAGCAGGGAGTCGTGGGTTCAATCCCCGCACGGCCCACCATATAGAATGCGTCTTAAAGGCCCTTAAGTTTTCTTAAGGGCCTTTTTTATTAACATTAAAATAAGGACCAAGAAGGGCAGCCAAAAACAAAATAGATTCTAGCCATGGCACCCGCTTAAATCGCTCAAATAAGCGTGTCCATTCACAAATGTATACATTTAAGGGCCCGTTCACAAGAGAGAACGCTGCGGTGCCAAGCTTATTGAAAGGGACGACACCTCCCGCAGCAATGTAGGCCCCTATAGGAGCTTAGTAATTTTAACATTAATCATAGTTAAAATATATGGTTGGAGCAGTGAGCTAAGTAGAAACGTTAAAAGAACTAATGTTAAGAACTTAATGGTATGCTAAAACTTAATTACAACTCGAAAGTCGCTTCCAGCCGCAACGTGGGGAAAAAAAGACTTGGTGAACGGTTACAAATAAGCTAAGCCTACTGGCTTAGTTTTTTTTTAAAGGCGACTGGCGACTATTGTCTATCTTTGAAAGCTAAATAACTATTTTAAGTGTTTGACTAAAAATTGAGAGAGGTGCTCCACTTCAATCTTCCTCCCTCTCTTCTCCTCGCCCCCTTTAAGCTGCATGACGCAGCCGGGGCAGTCGGTAACCAAAAGCTCGGCCCCCGATTGCTCGACGCCTGAAAGCTTAGTGGCCATCAAGCTCGCGGATATCTCGGGAAACTTTATAGAGTAGGTTCCTCCAAAACCGCAGCACACGTCCTCATCGAGGGTGAGGACGTATTGGCCGGCTGCGGCAATGAGTTCTCTCGGTTCTTTTGTAACTCCCAAGCCTCGACAAAGGTGGCAGGGCGAATGGTAGGCCACCTTTAGGCCGCTGTTTTTAAAGTCGTCGGCAGAAAGTTTAAGGACGTTTTTAATTAAAGAGCTAAAATCAACAATCTTGGAAAGAAAGCTCTTGGCCTTTTCGGTTAAATTGGGGTCAAGCGAGGTTAGCTCTTGGTAGTGCTCTTTCATGTGACTTGCGCAAGAGGCGCACAAGGTCATGATGTAATCGACCTTAGCCTGAGCAAAAACCCTAACGTTAACCTGAGCTACATTCTCAGCCGCCTGGCGTTCGCCCATCATTTGAAGTGGCAACCCGCAACAACTTTGCTCGAACGGGAACTCGATGGCCACCCCCTTATGATTTAGAATTTTTACAGCCGCCTCTAGGTGCTCGGGATATATAAAATCCTGGGCGCAGCCAGCAAAGATTCCAACTCTAATCTTGGCTCCATTCGGTGAACCCTCCAACTCTGGCCAGCGATCACGGAAGGATTTGGAGGCAATGGCTGGAAGGGCTCTAAAGCCTTGGCCGGAGAAAATGAGAGGCAAGTGTCTAACAAAATGGCCAGAAATCAATGGCTTTTGACTAAAATTCCCAAACTTTAAAAGGGTGTGGAAGAGCTTCCGATTACTCATCACCTTAGCTAGTAAAGTTGAGGTTAAAGATGAACCCTTTTCCTCGTTAAGACGAGCGCGAATTTCCTGGATAAGGCCAGGCAGATCAATTCCAGCGGCGCAGATGTCTTTACAGGCCCCGCAGCCTATACAGTTTTGGACTAAATTTTTAGCGAGTTCGTGACCGTGAAAAAAATAGGTCAATATTAATCCAATGGCCCCAATGTAAACGTGGCCTAGGCGGTGACCGCCCACTAACCTATAGACGGGGCAAACGTTTGAGCAAGCGCCGCAGCGGACGCACCTTAACGCCTGCCGACATTTTTTATCTTTGAGTAAAGCCGAGCGGCCGTTATCAATAAAGATGATATGAAATATTTTTTTCTTATCCTCAGTGGTTTCGCATCCGCACCCTCCGGTAATCCAAGAAACGTAAGTGGTTATGGCTTGGGCGGTGGCGTTGCGAGGCAAAACCCTAATGATTCTTAGAGCGTCGCGAACATTGGGGATAAGCTTATCTAGGCCGCAAATGGCCAAGTGCACTCTAGGGAGCGTAGTAGTTAAACGGCCATTACCCTCGTTAGTGCAAAGACCGATGGTGGCGCTATCGGCTATAGCAAAGTTAGCCCCGGAGATACCCATGTCGGCCTGGGCAAAATGAGCCCTCAATTCTTGGCGAGCAACCTTAACAAGCTTAAAAATGTCGCTATCAAGCTCTTGTTTAGTTTGCGCTTTAAAAGTATCAGCCACCTGATAACGGGAGAGGTGAATGGCCGGCATAACCATATGGGTCGGCCCCTCGTGCCGTAGTTGGATGATCCATTCGCCTAGGTCGGTTTCAACCACTTTATACCCAACTTCTTCCAGAGCGTGGTTGAGACCTATCTCCTCGGCGGTCATTGATTTACTCTTAATGATCTTAGAGACGTTATTTTTTTTAGCTAGCTGGATAACAATCTCAGCGGCCTCTTTAGCCGTCTCGGCCCGATGAACACGTAGTCCCTTTTTGGTAGCTTCTACGCAAAACTGCCGATAGAGTTCCTCCAAATGGTCCATAGCCTCGTCTTTAGCCTGGGCGATTTCAGCGATTAGATCTTTAGCATTCATATCAGCAAAAATCATGGTCCGGTTAGCTTTATATTGGACGGCGAATTTATCGAGGGTCTGCCTCAGATAAGAATCGTCTAAAGCGTCCTTAAGCGAATCGTGATACTCTCTCATCGACTGGGGCATAGTTATTCCTCCAAAAGTAAGACGCATAGAGTTAAAGGACCGTGCACGCCTAAGGTCAGCACCCTTTCAATGTCGGCTGTGCGACTTGGCCCAGAAATGAAAGAGAGGTAGTTATTTTTTTTAAAAGCCTCATTTAAAAAATATTCCGCCTCGTAGCTGGTCTTAACGATTTTAGATTTTGGTAGAACCACGACCTGATTTTCGCAAATCATAGTTGAGAGGCGCAAATCTTCGTCATTGTTTTCCATAACGCAGGTCGCGGTTTCAGCTATGGCTAGATCGGCTAAGCTAAAAGCCACGTCTACTCCAGCTAAACGCTGACGAAGTCCCGAACGGATGACCTCGACATTTTTTTCCTCCCCCAATTTAAAAAGTCTATCGAAATCAGCTAGGCTAATACCGGGAGCGGTCAATGTTTTTTTTCTAGTGGGATCGGACGAGGGTTTTTGTCCAAGCGCGGTAGGCATAAGCATGGCCAATTCTACTTTGACGGTTAGATCGATTACATAATAGATCGCTTCCGTTAAGTCTTTTAATTCCACCACTTCAATCGAGGCCGGTTTAGCTTTATCTTTAAAAAGCTGAACCAATCCCGGGTTAACATTAACTGGCATAGAGCCTCCCTTAGGCGTGAGGTAGTAAGTAAAAAAATAACATTGAGTACGTCCAGACAGAGAAAAAAAAATCTTCGATGTTTTAGAGCGTTTCAGCGTAAAGCTCAATTACGTGTTTGACCTCTATGTCATCTTTATTTTGTGATAATAAATCCATGAGCTGAAGCATGCAAGCCGGACAACTAGTAGCCACGGTTGAGGGCTTAACGGAGACGATATTATCGCGTTTTACCTGACCGATTTTTTTGGAAATCGGGTAATTAAAAAGATTAAAACTTCCTCCATTTCCGCAACAGCGGTCAGCTTCCGGCATTTCTTTAAACTGATAGCCTGGTAGTGACTTTAGCAACTCTCTAGGCTCAGCCGACACGCCCAAAGATTTATTGAGATGGCAAGGATCATGGTAAGTTACCACTTTATTGTCAGAAGCTTTTGGTTTTAAATCTACCCTTAATATTTTAACCAAATATGCCGTTAAGTCCATAGTTTTAGCGCAAATCTCTTCAATCAATGAGCTTTGCTTTGATTCGAAGCTATCGCTAAATCGGTGCCAGTTTTCCTTTATATTAGAAGCGCAGGTAGCGCAGGGGGAAACTAAATAATCAAAGGAGCTTTTAGCTAAAAGATCTAAGTTTATCTTCGTTAGCTCTACAAAAGCCTTAAAGTCACCCGAGGCTAAGGCCGGGATGCCGCAGCAAACTAAATCCCGTGCTAAATATATGCCCACCTTATGGTGCCTTAAAACTTTAAGGCAGGTATCGGAAAGCTTGGTAAAAACCTTATCAGGCACACAACCAGGGAAAAGAGCTACTTTCCCCAATTCGCTAGGCTCGTCGATTTCGCCGTAAATAGAGGAAAAACTTTTATTGGAAAGCTTTGGGATGTGGCGGCGGCCTAAAAAGGGAGTTAAGATAGGCGAGGTAAAAGCTCCGGGCTTTTCACTTTGCTTTTTTAGGAACGGCCCTTGGAATAAAGAGGAAATTCTGATAAAGAAATTAAAGAGCCTAGGCCTAGGTAAGACAAACCTAAAGATCGTTTTTTTGATTAGCCCTAAACCTTTATAACCAGCCACCACGGCCCGGGCCCTAAGAAAGATGTCTATGATGCTAACCCCGGAGGGACAGTTGGTTTCGCAAGAGCCGCATAAAAGACAGCGATTAAGGCGCTGATTAACTTTCTCAGCGTCGGCGGTTAACTCGTGGGCCAAATCTTCTAACAAGGCTATTTTACCGCGGGTAACATCGGCTTCAAGAAACGTTTCTCCGTAAACTGGACAAACCGATTGACAAAAGCCGCACCTCATACAGCTAATCAAAAGATCGTCTAGCTCCATGAGCATCTTAGCCAGTTCTTTAATGTTAACCGGGCTTTTGAATTTTTCTGTTATTATGAGGCCTACTGTATCTTTTTTCTAGAGTTAAATAGATACTTTGGATCTAAGGCTGTCCTTAATCTTCTTGAAAATTCTACCGTAGCTTTATTGGTTTCCTTTTCCATCCACTTAGTCTTGGCCAGTCCAATGCCGTGCTCTCCAGACAGGGTGCCTTGAAGCTTGATGGCCACGTCAAAAATCTCGTCAATGGCCTCCTCCACCCTTTTAAACTCTTGAACATTGCGGCGATCGCAAAGGATAGTGGGATGAAGATTTCCGTCCCCCGCGTGTCCAAAGGTGCCCATTTCTAGTTTATATTTATCGGCTATACGGTTAAGCTCTGAGACCATTTGAGGAATTTTAGAACGCGGCACAGTAGCGTCTTCAAGCACTGTCGAGGGCCTAGCTCTAGCTAGGGCCGGTAGAGCACTACGCCTAGCTTCCCAAATCTTGGTTTTTTCCTCAGCGTCTCTAGCAACCCTAATATCATTTGCTCCGCACTTAGCGCACAGCTCTTTGACCTTAGCTGCGTCCTCGTTTACTCCGACTTGATTTCCGCCGTCAACCTCAATTAGCAAAATGGCCCCCGCTTCGGTGGGTAGCCCAATTTTGGAGTTTGCTTCGATCACTTTAATTGATTTTTGGTCAATAAATTCGAGGGTACAAGGTAAGATATGGGCAGCGATTATAGCGGCCACGGTTTCCGAAGCTCCTTGAACTGTGGGGTAGACGGCCATCATGGCTTGGGAGGCTTTGGGAGGTGGGATTAACTTAAATATAATCTTGGAAAAGACGCCCAAGGTCCCTTCGGAACTGATCATCAAGCCGCCTATATTGTAACCGGTTACGCATTTAACCGTTTTAGAGCCGGTTTTGATAAGTTGGCCTTCATGATCGAAAAACTCTATGCCCATCAAATAGTCTTTAGTGACGCCGTATTTAAGTCCTCTAAGACCGCCGGCGTTAAGAGCGACGTTACCGGCCAAGGTTGAAACCGTTTGCGAACCGGGATCGGGCGGATAAAATAAGCCTTCGGCAGCCACGGCGGCAGCGAACTTAGCGGTTAAAACCCCTGGCTCAACTACGGCGTAAAGGTCTTCTTTGTTAATTTCTAAAATCTTATTTAGCTTGTTAGTCAAAATGACCACGGTCTCGGAAGAGTCGGGTATGACGGCCCCGGAGAGATTGGTACCGCTACCGCGAACGGTAATAGGTAGAGAATTTTCGTAACTAAGCTTTATCGAGTTACTCAGTAGTTCTTCGTTAGTGGGAATAATCACCAATCCAGGTATGACTTGATGGAGAACTGCGGCGTCGTAGGCGTAAGAAAGTAGGTCGGTTTCTTCGGTTAAGACATTTTCTGCCCCTAAAAAATTTTTGAACTCTTTTATAAGATTAGGACTAATAGTCATATATAAAATAACCTCACAAATATTTAAAGAGAAAGCGCCAAAGTTAGGTAATTTTGGCATAGGTTAGCCCTTTAAAAAGCCAAAATTAGTTAGTGCTTGGTGACGAAAAAAACCGGGCCGACGGTTAAGATCGACCCGGTTTAAAAGCAATGAAGCAAAGCGTAATTCGTGTCCCGAAATTTGGAAGGATATATAGGCCAAGCGCTCGCCGAAAAAATTGGCGTCCCCAACCGGATTTGAACCGGTGTTGCTGGCGTGAAAGGCCAGTGTCCTGGACCAGGCTAGACGATGGGGACTAGAAAAAAGAAGAGCAAAGGGGAGTTAAAATTATTTTCTCAGCGTGTCCGTTCACAAATGTGAATGTTTAAGGGCCCGTTAACAAGAGAGAACGCTGAGGTGCCAAGCCTATTAAAAGGGACGACACATTCCGCAGCAATGTAGCCCCCTATAGGAGCTTAGTAATTTTAACATTAATCAAAGTTAAAATATATAGTTGGAGCAGAGAGCTAAGTAGAAACGTTAAAAGAACTAATGTTAAGAACTTAAGGG
>JAITQT010000184.1 GCA_031288745.1 Deltaproteobacteria bacterium | reverse complement strand
AAAGACCTAAAATGGAAAATCATTTCGTTCTTTAGTATAACTTTTTTATCTATTGCGCCGTAAAACTTTATCCTTCAAGATGGAGATATAAGGCGCATTTCTCAGAGCTTTAAATATTTTCTGACCGGGTAGGCCGCGCTTAATGTCTGTTGATTACCTGGCCTAAAAAGTCAGCCGCTGAAAAACAACCCTTCCAATAGACTTGACGGATTTGCGCTTTATCAATAGTTTTCCCCTTGCTTTAAGGAGGGGAGAATGTTAACTTATTAAATTTAATAATTTATAATAATATAATTTAAGTTTGTCTGACCTTTTTGAAGGGCCATGACACAACCCTCTAAAGACGGCCAATTGATTTGGACCGCGACTACTTTTAACCTTACGATTTCAGGACAAGAGGATTTTGCCCTTGGAATTTATAGAAAAAATAAAAGAATCTAGCGCTTCGGTCGTCCCAATCATGGCCCTAGTAGCGCTCTTACACTTTACTATCGCCCCTATCGAGACTTTAAAGTTAATTAATTTTCTCCTTGGTGGGGGCCTACTTATTTTGGGCCTCTCTATCTTTTTAGTCGGGGCTGAACTAGGCATGGTGGCCTTCGGGCAAAAAGTAGGTGGGGCCTTAGCCCGCCATCGAAGCCTTTTTAAGATACTTATATCGGCTTTCGCTATAGGTTTGGCCATCACCATAGCCGAACCCGACGTTCAGGTCCTAGCCATTCAGGTCACCTCGGTGGCCCCAGGGATAAATAAAAACCTTTTGGTCTTTTTCATTGGATTAGGGGTGGGTCTTTTCTTAGTTTTGGGGACTCTAAGAATCATCATGCGCCTATCGCTAAAGACTTTACTTTTAATTTTCTATTTAATCGTCTTTGCGGTTTGCGCTTTTATTGAGTCTGGGTTCGTCGGCGTAGCCTTTGATTCCGGTGGGGCCACCACCGGGCCCATCACTGTGCCCTTTATCATGGCAATGGGCATAGGCGTGGCTTCTGCAGCCCAAAAAAACGATCGAGGCGCTAGTAGCTTTGGGATGGTAGGCTTAGCTTCTATCGGCCCTATCATGGCCGTAGCCACCTTAGGCTTATTTATGGGTAGGCTCGATACTTCTGAACATGCGGTGGCAAGTCATGTCTCTGAAGTCTCGGCTCGGGTTTTCCTAAATCTTCTCCCCCACACGGCCCGCGAAATTTTCATGGCCCTTTTCCCATTAGTGCTCATCTTTTTATTTTTTCAATTCGCGCTTCTTAAATTGTCTTTTAGTCAATTTCGGCGTATGATTTTAGGCATGCTTTACGCTATGGTGGGTATGATTCTTTTTATGCTCGGCGTAAACGGCGGCTTTAGCCCGGCCGGGGAATCTTTAGGCCGCGCTTTGGGTGCCATTGGCTCAGGTATAACCATCATCCCCATAGGGCTTATCTTTGGCGCGGTGGTCGTTTGCGCGGAACCTGCCGTTTGGGTTTTGACCCATCAAATAGAGGAAGTATCCGGGGGATATATTAGGCGCTCCATTATGCTCGCCTCCCTATCTCTTAGCATCGCCATTGCCGTGGGTTTGGGAATGAGTAGGGTGTACTCGGGTATAAGCATCTGGTATGTTATAATTCCCGGCTATTTTATAGCCTTGCTCCTTATGAAATTTAGCCCGCCCCTCTTTACCGCCATCGCCTTCGACTCAGGAGGCGTGGCTTCGGGGCCGATGTCAACCACCTTCGTCCTTTCGCTTACTTTAGGGGCCTCTAGGGCCCTAGGCGGTAACCCCTTGACTGACGCTTTCGGCATGGTAGCCATGATAGCTATGGCCCCTCTCATAACCATCCAAGTTTTGGGTTTAATCTTCATGGTCAAGGAAGAAAAAGCAAAAAGACTTAAAAAAGGAAAGGCGTGAGATGCCAGCTTTGGATTACTCTCCAGCCAAGCTTCTCATCGGCGTCGTAAGGCGTCGCAATGGGGATTATTTTATGAAGGTGGTCAAGAAGGCCGGAGCTAGGGGCGGGACTATTTCTATGGCCCGTTCAGTAAGCGGAGGGAGGATCCTCCAGCTCTTGGCTTTAGGAGACGTGCTTCAAGAAGTTATCTTCTCCGTCCTAGGGCCCGAGGCCGATAAGGTCGTTTCCACTCTAAGAGAAGAAGCCAGGGCTAATCCAAGAAAACTAAAAGGGACCGCCGTTGTGCTTGAGGCCCCGGCCATGAGCCTAAAATCGGCGGGCTTAACCGGCAGCCCAACTACGGAAAATCAAATTAGCCCTTCGGAGAGAAAAGCTCAAAGCATAAGGAAAGAAGAGATGCCCATAAACCACAAACTCATAACCGTGATAGTCAATAGCGGCTACGCCAATGAAATCATGGCCGTGGCTAGAAAGGCCGGGGCTAGAGGGGGGACCATCCTCACGGCTAGAGGTACCGGCACCGAAGAAGACGTGAAATTTTTCGGCATAACCTTAGTGCCTGAAAAAGAAATCCTTATGATTATCTCGGAACTTAACACCTATGAATCCATTTTAGCCGCCATCAGTAAAGTCCCAATTCTATCCGAGCCTGGGGGCGGAATCGTCTACACTCAAAACGTTGAAGAATTTATTATTTTGGGAAAATCGTAAAGATCTCGTTAAGTTGGGCTTAAAGCTATTGAGACTATTTTTCTAACAGAAAGGACCAAATTTAAAAGCTAGTTGGCCAAATTAATTTCATCCAATCAAAAAGGCTTAAACTGCAAGGCAATAAAGAAAATACCCGTGTGGCTTTAGGCTAAAATAGATTAAAAAAAATGTTTCACTCTCGCCTTGACGCCTTGAGTTTATCTCTTTACTTAAAGCGTAATCTCGTATAATATATTTATGATCTAAGCGCAAAAAGTCACCTTTATCAGTCCTTAAATTAGTAACAGGGCCTTATTACTAGTTAATTTTTTAGACTACTTTGCTTTTAAGGGGTTTTTGCGCTACGATCATTTATATATTATGTAACCGTTCACCAAATCTTTTTTTCCTCAAGTTGCGGCTGGTAGCGACTTTCGAGTTGTTTTTGAGTTTTAGCATACCCTTAAGCTCTTAACAGTAGTTCTTTTGAGGTTTCTACTTAGCTCTCTGCTCCAACCATATATTTTAACTTGGATTAATGTTAAAATTACTAAGCTCCTATAGGGGGCTACATTGTTGCGGTACTTGTCTTCCCTTTCAATAGGCTTGGCACCGCAACGTTCTCTCTTGTGAACGGGCCCTTAAACGTTCACATTGGTGAACAGACACTATATTATGCCGCTCCGATATTGAGGCCTATGTTCTATTTCTCTTTTTTCCTATTTAATAATCCGACGAGCGCCAATAAGCCTATAGCCTTAAATCGATCTAGTTTCGCTCTAACGCGCCTCGACCGTAATCTTTAAGACCTAAAAAATTAATTTAAAGCTTAAGCCGTCAACTACCTCTCACTAATGCAAGGGATCTCTAAAAGCCTTCGGTTGACCGAGGGGGCGAAATTAAGTTCGCTAAGTTGTTAAGTTAAAGACCAACGACAGGATACTTTTTGGGGGCCCACCATCTTGAAGGTCCGACTTTAGACAAATGATAGGTTAAGTACGAAATAAATTTAAATTTACCCTCAGAATTCCATAGGCGCTTTAAAAGCCCCTTTGGATTTCGACTAGTAGTCTAGCCGCTCTGAGGTTAATAAAGAAAATTTTAAGAGACTTTACGCCGCCAAGTAGCCATTGAGGGCTCAATTAGTTTCAATCTTCAGACGCTTAAAGGCTTAAGTACTACCTCCCACAACAATTGCAGTCGCCCGGAAGTAGGTCCGGGTACGAAAGGACTTATCTCAACTTTTCAAACTAAAGAGAAGGACGCCATTATTCCCGTGGCTAAACCCAGAGGGCTGCTGGCGATAAAGAGGATGAATAATCAAAATCAAGACCTTAGCTTGTCTTTAGCCGCTCGCCTTATAAGCCGTCGGCTAGAATTTTTTTCGCTCAGAGCAAATATCGCAATAGCGAGCTACAAATTATGACAGCCCTCTGCGCCATAGGCTTGGGAGCTAACTTAGGCGATCCCGAATCGGCTCTGGAGAGGGCCATCAACCTATTGCGCCTCAATTCTAATCTAACCGTGACCGCTCTTAGTTCGACTTGGCTAACTGAGCCGGTGGGCGGCCCGTCGGGACAAAATTGGTATTTTAATCGGGTCGTCATGCTATCTACCGATCTCATCCCTCTCCAACTTTTAGCTATCCTCATGGAAATAGAATCGCAACTCGGACGAATACGCCGCGAACGCTGGGGCCCGAGATTGATAGATCTCGACCTTCTTTTTAGAAACCAAGACACCCTAGATTCTCCCGAGCTGACCTTACCTCATCCTCGGCTTCACGAAAGAGCTTTCATGCTCTTTCCATTGCGCGAGGTCTGCCCTGAATGGGTTCATCCTATCTTCGGGTTAAACGTGGGGGAGTTGTTGCTGCGCCTTCCGCCAAGTACCCTGCAAGTTCAAAAATTGTACTAAAAGTCTTTGCTGACCGGAAAAGGGATAAAAAGATATTAACTCAACCAGTGGGCTTTATTTTTCGCGCTTATGGCTAAGCCAAAATATTAATACGCCAACCCTGGCCCGTAAGGTCAGCTTAGCGCTTAAACGTTACGAAAAAAAACTTGATAAAAAAAACCAAGGGCTCGGGGGAGAAAAAGGCCGAGCGACTCGGTTAACCTTTTTTGGGCCTTTTTGGAAATAGCATGTGGCGAATAATCCTCATAGCCTTGTTATTTTACCTAATTATCTGGGTAGCCCGCAGCCTAGTTAGCTCCGAGCGCGGCCATAGCTCGAGTTCAAGCGAGGACGAACTAGTTCGCGACGCTTTGACAGGTATTTATTTCGACAAAAAAAAGGCTTTAACCGTGACTAGAGGAGGAGAGACCCTCTACTTTCTTTCGGTGAACAATCGGGACTCCTGGCTGCGCAATAACGGCCGAAACTCATGAGGCCTTCAATTTCGTTTAAGCTTTCGATATATTTTATAGCGGTTGTAGTAACCATCTTGTTACTAACGGCCCCATTTGAGCTTTATGCCGGTCCTTTTGACTTCTCCCCAGACCAAACGTCAGAGGCCGAATCGACTACGGCTATAGCCCCTAAAAGCTCTGAAAAAGCCCCAGAGCCAAATGAAACGATGGGAAAAGGCCCCCCGACGCAAGAAAAAAAAACCGAACTACCCTGGTGGGAGAGTAACTACCTTGGGCCGCAACGCCCTTACTGGCTACCAGCGCCTGGTCAGCTCCCGCCAAAGGCCACCGATTCGGCCCCGACAGGTCAAACGCCGCTGGTCCCTAAAAAAGAACCAAATGGGGTAACGATTTTCGCCCCTCCTCCCTCTCCACCAGTCGACCCTCCAGCGGCTAAGGCCTCAGGCGCAAAATCGGCCGAGACCGAAGAAAAAAAGATCGCGGTGCAAGAGGACACAAGTGAACTTAGTTATTACATGTTCAAAGACGGACGCGGGGTTATTCATCTAACCGACGCCCCGGCTGACCCGCGGTACCGGCTCTTTACCATTCAGATTACTGTTTCCACCGGCCGAGCGCCCTATCGCCGTTTAAATTTAGACGGAGTCAAGGCATATATCCTTAAGGCTTCGCAGACCTATAAAATTGATCCGGCCCTAATAGCGGCTATTATCAAGGCTGAATCTAACTTTGACCCCAAGGCCGTCTCCTGGGCCGGGGCCAGGGGCCTGATGCAGCTAATGCCCAAAACGGCTAAGCTGGTGGGCTGTCTAGATAGTTTCAATCCCGAGCAAAACATCATGGGCGGGACTCGTTATTTACGTATGATGCTTAACCGTTTTAAAGGCGACGTAAAGCTGTCGGTGGCCGCCTACAACGCTGGCCCAGAACGGGTGGCTAAGGTAATGGACGTGCCGGCCATCACTGAAACTAGAAACTACGTCAAAGCAGTATTACATAATTATGAACTTTTTATCTCTATTTTTAGAGAAATGAATGATAATTAATATATTAATGATTAAAGGCTTTGCCAATGAGCTGCCTTAAAAAGATATTAGCCTGGCCAGTCCTACCTAACTGTTTGACCTTGGGCCGTCTTATAGCCATCCCAATAGTCATCATCCTTCTTTCTTTAGAAATCCAAAGCCCTATGATCGCCGCCGCTGCGGCCATCGTCTATCTATTGGCCTCCCTAAGTGATCTTTTGGATGGCTATCTAGCCCGTAAGTACGGTAACGAAAGTAATCTGGGCCGTTTTCTAGACCCTATGGCCGATAAGCTCTTAGTTTTCTCAGCCCTTATTTTACTCGTCGGCCTCCAACGAGCTCCGGCTTGGGTAGCCTTTCTAATAGTTAGTCGCGAGATGGCCGTAACCAGCCTAAGAGCCATAGCTGTAGAGCAAGGCTTAGTCATAGCCGCCTCGGCTCAAGGAAAGCAAAAGACATTAATCCAAAACATAGCCATGTTCTGCCTTTTATGGCGCTACGACCTATTCTGGCTCAGCGCCCATAAGGTGGGCCTGTTTATGCTCTATCTCGCCCTTATCACTACCTACTGGTCGGGAGGCCTCTATTTTTACCATTTTTTTAAGGCTGGCCGCCGCAAGGCCCCAAAAACTCCCGAAAATCATAGCTAAAATGAGCCTCGCTAGGCAGCTTTGAGGCCTTACGCTTTAGATAGACCGCTTGCCCAACCCATAATGGTAGTGCTTCCCCCAATCCCGCCCCCCTTCCCCACCATAAACTAGATGGCCCGACGGCACCTTATATATATCTTTGATCGAAGCGCAAAAACCTCTTAAAAGCAAAATAGTCTAACAAATTGACTAGTTATAAGGACATATTACAAATTTAAGGACTGAATAAAGGGGACTTTTTGCGCTTCGAGCATCTTTAAACTGTGTCCGTTCACAAATGTGAACGTTTAAGGGCTCGTTCACAAGTGATAACGCGGTGCCAAGCCTGTTAAAAGGGACGACACATACCGCAACAATGTAGCCCTCTATAGGAGCTTAGGAATTATAACATTAAATCTAAGTTAAAATATATAGTTGGAGCAGATAGCTAAGTAGAAACCTTAAAAGAACTAATGTTAAGATCTTAAGAGTATGCTAAAACTTAATTACAACTCGAAAGTCGCTACCAGGCGCAACGTGGGGAAAAAAAGACTTGGTGAACGGTTACATTAAACTTAATGCCAAACTAGCTAGCTTAGAACTCTACACTATGGCTATTAAAGATGATCGTAGCGCAAAAACCCCTCAACTCCCATGGAGGCTCAATTTGCTTTTACATTTTAGTCCTGCCAGATACAAATAATTTTTTTCAAATGGCATATATTTTGCTCTTGACTTTA
>JAITQT010000182.1 GCA_031288745.1 Deltaproteobacteria bacterium | reverse complement strand
GTCGGTTTCGTCAATGGCTTAAGAGAAAGCACAAATGGAAAACAATGGGGTATAAAAGCTACCCGGATGAGCGTATATATAAGGAATACGGGCTCATTGATCTATTTGAGCTAGTACCTTCAGTACTCGAGTTGCGAAGTCAAGAAGTCACAGAGTAAGCCTGATGCGGGAAAACCGCCTGTCCTGTTTGACGGGAGGGTGAGGGAAACGGAGCGATAAGCCACCGCGCCCTTGCTCGATCCTACCTTTTAAGAGGTTCTTGCGCTTCGATCAATTATATTTTTAAGCTCATCTTCTTTTGCCGTTAAAACCATAGTTGTCGGGCTTTGATGACTCAACTGCTTGGCTGACCTCGGAAGACACCGCACGGTTGTCTTTGATTGGATATTTGATGTTTCGTTTAACTCTTTAGGAGTTATCACGCGTTTTTTATAGCCATCTACTTTGGCATCGTCAGGAAAGTCGGCGGCTATTTTTTGGCCCTTCTCGTTTTCCCAAATTTACACCTGAGACTTAACAACGAAGCAGATTATCTTTATATCTACAACCTGGAGGATTTCATATCCGCTCAAATCCTAGCCAGGTTCGTTTGATATTTCTGGAGAATTGACACTAATTGGGCAATTGGTGGGGGGGCATAAACACGAGTGCCTGTGTGCGCCGGCTCAAAGTGAGAGTGCATCTCCTTACGCACAGTGGCGTAATGGTTAAGCTCATCGCTGACGAACAAAGGCTTGCCACCAGCTAATGAAGAATCACTCGGTTGAATCCTCCCCCGGGCTTCCTCCAAACTATGCCTAACGGCAGATAGTTGACGATCAGGCGAGTGGGAGAGTATATGGCCGTCAAAATAAAAAATTCACCTAAACCTTAGTCGAGTTCTTCTTGGTCAGTAGCCGTTTTTTTTTGACGAAGCTCTACAGCTCATCGAGTTGGATATCAGTTTCAGAGAAGACATCAGTTCGCGATAGATTCTTTGACAGTGTTCGCCCACTTTGATAGTGGTCAAGTTCACCATGATTTTGTTCAGCCCCAAGAGGCGCATAGTGGGTCTGACGGATACGCCTTCGGCGGCAGCATGGTGTATGATCCGATACACTTGTTGAAATGAAAGATGAGAACCGAACAATGGATTGTTTTGGGTCGCTGCGAAGTGCTTCCCGCCAGTACGACAGAAGTAACTTTTTGTCAAGGTAACCGTTTATAAAGCCTCTTCAAGACCTTGTTTTCATTTCCCGCTCGACTGAAGATAAGGCCTAATATGGGCTAATGGTTGGCATTCCTATTACAATTTTAAAAATCTATTAAAGCTAACCTTATAGCGTATAGAATGCGATGATAAAATTTTATAGCGCGGCAGATCTTCTGAAAGGGGTTGTGAAAGGTTAGGTATTACCAGAAAAAATGGTCCGATGAGACTTGGGTATTACTAGACCCTTGAATGCATTCATTCTCCAATTTAGGTAACCTTTTTTTGAATCTCTCTACTCGCAACTGTTGCCCCGCATATTGGGAATAAACCTATCCAAAGACTGAACCTTGTCGTCAGTTTGGAAAAATTATTTCGTTCGTCAGTATAAAAAAAGTCGATATTATTTTGTAGGGGACCCGTCTTTCCAAGCTGGGGATTGATCTCTAAGTTTATCAATAATTTGGGGAAAGAGTTTTAAGGCCTTATCCACTTCCTCTTCGGTATTGGTGATGGCTAAAGAGAGCCTAATGGATCCTTGAGCGGCACTATAGCTCGTCCCCATGGCCCTAAGCACATGGCTAGGATCAAGAGAACCTGAGGTGCAGGCCGAACCGGAAGAAGCGCAGATGCCCTCTTGGGAGAGCATAAAAAGAATCGAATCGCTTTGGAGGTGCTCGAAACTTATGTTGGTAGTGTTTGGTAGGCGGTTTTCCTTGTCTCCGTTGACCGAGGTGTATGAGATCTTTAATAAGCTTTGTTCGAGCTTATCTCTCAAAGCCTTAACCCGGACGTTTTCTTCTTTAACGCGCTTTGTAGCTAGTTCGGCCGCGATTCCTAGACCTACGATATAAGGAACGTTTTCAGTGCCACCGCGGCGACCCCTTTCTTGATGACCTCCGATTAGAAAAGGAGCGAACTTAAGCCCGTTACGAACGAAAAGGGCACCTATGCCTTTAGGGGCGTGAAGTTTGTGACCGGAGAGAGAGAGCATGTCTATCTTAGTCTTTTTAAGATCGATTGGTATTTTACCCACAGCTTGGACTGCGTCGGTATGAAAAATAATTCCTTTTTCTCGGCAAAGCTCGGCCGCCTCCTCGACGGGAAAGAGAACCCCGGTTTCGTTATTGGCCCAATGAAGGCTAACTATGGCAGTGTCGGGAGTTAAGGAGGCCTTAAAACCCTCCCAATCCAATCTTCCTTGTCGATCAACCCCCACCTCGGTCACTTGATAATTTTGTTGGCGAAGGAAAGAGGCTAGGTTAACAACGGCTGAGTGTTCAACTTTACTAGTAACGAGACGACGCTTTTCGGGCTGAGTGAAAAGAGCCGACCATATGGCCGTGTTGTCGCTTTCGGTACCGCAGGAAGTATACACAATCTCGCCGGGGTCACAGCCTAAGAGAGAGGCTAGGCTATTTCTAGCCTTTTTAAGGGCCTCGGCCACTTGGGCACCCTTATGGTGGATGCTAGAAGGGTTTCCATAGAGGTCTTTAAAGTATGGCAACATAGCATCCAGAACTAATGGATCGACTGCGGTAGTGGCGTTGTTATCAAAATAGATTGTTTCCACAAGACGACTCCTTTGTAGGAAAAAACCTTAAGGTCGAGGTCTATGGTCTAAAACTCACTCGACCAAGAGGCTCGACCGGGAAATTTTAAGATAGTTTAAGCCGGCCGACGGAAATTATTGAAAAACTAGCAACCAAAGTTTTTTTGATTAATAGTTTAAAGGTTTAAATTTAAAATTATCCTTGGCTGAAGTCGGGGTCGTTTAGGCCTACCCCGGCCCAGGTTATTATGGGTGAGCTAAATTTTAGCCTGCGTTTGATTTTTATTTAGTTATAGCATTTACGACTTATAATTTCAATCATAATAAAGAAAGGCGGATTGCCATTAAAGTTGGCTAACCGCTTAGGAAAATCAAGAATAGAGACGTTTTTAGTCTTATCGTCAAGTTTAAGAGGTTAGCCGCTGGGTAACCGTTCCTCAAGTCTTTTTTTTCCACGTTGCGGCTGGTAGCGACTTTCGAGTTGTAATATAAGTTTTAGCATACCCTTTAGTTCTTAACATTAGTTCTTTTAGCGTTTCTACTTAATTCTCTGCTCCAACCATATATTTTAACTTTGATTAATGTTAAAATGACTAAGCTCCTATAGGGGGCTACATTGCTGCGGTACGTGTCGTCCCTTTCAATAGGCTTGGCACTGCAGCGTTCTCTCTTGTGAACGGGCCCTTAAACGTTCACATTTGTGAACCGACACGCCGCTGGGAATAATTACTTAAGTCTTTATTAGCCGAAGGCGAAAATCCTTACGAGCGAGGGGACTATATTTTTTTTCTATTTTTTTTTCTTTATGGTCTTAGAGAGGTAAGGAGTATAATTAAACCCTAAATTAGATAGATTTTTACACACCTAATTCCGGCCAAAAATTCTTGGAGAGGCGGAGAGCATGCTTATGATAAAGATTTGTTTCGCTTATTTATTGTAGATTTAGGCTTGATTTTTATTTTTCTATAGTGTAAAAGACACCCTAGAAAGGAAAAAAAGTCATGACCCTCAATCCCAAAATCAAGGTGAGCATGCCCGAAAAAGGTGCCATTGTCCGCAACATCAACGGTCATAGCCCCGTATATTACAGACCAGTGACGCTTGAATCTGGAGAGAGAAATGTAAAAAAACAAAGGATTTGTATCGGCAAGTATGATGAAGCTTCCGACATGCTCATCCCCAACGTGGCTTATTGGAAGTATTTCGGAGGCTCAACTCTGGATTTCAATCCGTTGGTTCCAGTTTATAATTCAGTCAGTCACATTGGAGCAACCTTTGTCATAGACTCTTTAATGCGCCGTCTTGGCCTTAATGAGGTTCTATCCAAGTGTTTTGACGAAAAACGGGCCAAGCAAATTAGCGCCGCGGTATTATATATGGTTTCTAGGGGTAACGTCTTTGGGGGAGTTGAGGACTTCTGCGGGTCATTCACCCTATCCGAGCCGCCGCTCACGTCAAAGGGGACCTCCCAATTGTTCGCGTCAATTACTCACGATGATAGAATGGCTTTCTTCAAACATTGGATCGCCAAACATCACCCAAGCTCTTTCTTGGCCTATGACGTCACTTCTTTCTCAACATACGCTAAAGGCATTGTTGACAGCGAATTAGGTCACAACCGAGATGGTGAAAAGTTACCTCAAATCAACCTCGGCTGTTACGTTTCCCAGCTCACCGCTCAACCAATATTCTATGTGACCTATTCGGGCACTATAGTAGACAAATCCCACCTTCCATATATGATGGCTTATAATGAAGAGCTAGGTATAACTGATGTGGGCTTCGTGTTGGATCGAGGCTTTTGTACCACTAATAACGTTAAGCATCTGGTTAAAGAAGGCTATGACTTTATCATTGGAGTGATGAAGCGCCATAAAGCGACGAGGAGGGCAATCGAAATTGTCCGGCCTCATATTGTTACCGTTGATAACAGAGTGGAATCATCAGTCTTCGCCGTTGCTATGACCGGCTGTTTTTACGGGGTGGCGGCCACCTTACATATCTTTCACGACCGCTCATTGGCCGATGAGCAATTAGACGCACTGCTCAGGAGGGTTGATGATACGGAGGCCAAGCGACAACAGTTAAAACGGCTGACACTGCGAGAGGTAAAATCCTTCGGCCATTACTTTTCTATTCAGCTTGCCCCCGACGGCAGTTTCAATTACGTTCGCGACATGGATAAGATTGAGTTGGCGTCGCGTTACTGCGGTTTTTTCTGTCTTTTAACTAATACGTCTCTGAGCAGCTTAGAGGTTTTAACTAAGTATCGGGCTAAAAATGTTATAGAGAAGTCATTTGACGAAGTTAAAAATTATATCTCAATGAAAAAGATGCGAACGCACTTTACCTACACAACTGAGGGCAAAATTTTCTGCGCATTCATAGCTCTCATAATCGTTTCCGAGCTTGGAGTCAAGGTTCGTAAGTTTATGAAGAAAAAATGTATGAGCAAGGCGAGACTGATAACAGAAATGGAAAAGATTTGTATCGGCGCAAAAGATGGGCACCGAAAATTAATTACCCCGCTAACAAAGACGCTACGGACAATAATGGGAGAATTTGGGCTGTCCGAGCAAGACCTTATGGCTTACATTAGTGGCTCCTGACCCTTGCCCCATATGGCTAAAGACTTATTTGGCGCTTTTTATTTGTACCAAAATATCGCCGAGCAGATAGGTCTTTTACAAATTTTTATGGAATCGTTTCCAGGCGATTGGCGAAAGCTATTTAGTTTAGCCAGCTATTTAGTTATTACTGGAGACCCAATATAGTATAGTATAATTTTAGAACCATTAACATCTGAACAAAAGCTAATTTTTGAGTCTTTCAATATTGAAACACCTACATATTTAAATTTCTCGAGCCCATAGTTAAGACTCTGTCACGAGACTGCTAGAGGACGCCATAAACTTAAGCCTTGGGGATTAAAACGAATCAAATGTTCTATTATTAAAATAACCACATTAACTCAGTTTATCAACCTTAAAGCCTAATTTTTTCCACCAACCGAATTGATTTAAAGCAAAAGAAATTTGGCAAATTTACCCATCTAAACAGCTGGTTTTGATGGGAGGGTTCAATGATAAAATTCCCCCCTGAATAGTTACGAAATTTAGCTAAGAAGTCTAGAGTGCCCCTGCTCTTTTAAAAAAGCCCGCCAGAGACTACAAAATATTAAAAGCCTAAATAAAATTAGACCTATACCGGCTCTTTTAGGAGTTCCGTCACCACCAGCCCCCCCAGAAAAGCCACAGCCTCGAACTCCATAAAATCGAGGGTTCGGCTATCGTAGAGTAGAGAAAATTCATCCTCAAAGTCTTCATCGGCTTGGTTAAAGACGATTTTAATAGGGATCCTAGGAAGGGCAAACAAGACGTAACTAATAGTTCCTTTTTTCAATTGGGGCTCTTTGCGGCCACCTAAGCGGGTAACGGCCCTATTTAAACCATCGAGGTCGGAAGCGAACCTTTTGGCCAATGGCTTGGAGACTGCGTCGCGATCAAAAGAGCCTTGCCCCGAACCCGCCGAAAGGCCGCTCATAGAAAAAAGACTGGCAAAGCTCATCGAAGGCAGCCCCCGGCCTCGGCTCATAGCGTAGTGGGCGGCGATGCTAAGGCTGTTTACGTCGCTATGCTCCTCGTCTAAGGCTTTTACCCCGCTGGAATCAACTAGGTACTCCCTAGAAAGTAACGGCACCACCACCGCGCCACCTGGCAGGGGCTTAAGGCCCAAGGCTTTAGCGTTTTCCGTTAAATCATAGCCAGGCAGGCTTTCAATTACCCAGTTATAAATGTTGAGGTATCCATTTTTATCACAAAATTGCGGCATTTTTTTTAACCCATTTTAATTTTTTAAATAATATTTTTAAGTATACTTTCGGAAAAATTATCGCTAATAGGGATAGAGTACATATCGAGCCCCTCCCAACCGTGCTGGCGGTTCTCCAGCCCACAGCTCTCCGCTCGATGGTTTCAACTTCGCAACTGGAACGCACCAGTTGGGTTAGGATAAACAATACTTTTGCGATGCTTCAGCGTAACGCCGTTTCCAACGCTTTTAAAAGACTTGATTTACTCAGTCATACTTAAGCGTAAGCCTCTGACCCAGGCATAGCCTTTCGGGCCCTTATGGTCTTATCTGCGTGATGAGTAATCTCATCTCCATCTTTCTCCCCCATTCCCTATGGGTGGTTTCGCTACCACCATGGTTTTTCGGTTTTAAGTTCTATGGAACTCTAACTCCCCTTAACTCCTCTTTCACCTTGATGGTTCTCTCCGCTTATCTTACAACGCTTTCTGAGCATTCCAGCCCCAATCACCTGATGTTTCTAATGGTCAATTTTTCCGTCACTTTGTTCATCTCCTCCATTACTGGCCTCGCAGCCGCAATAGCCTACCCCTTCATTAGATGTCATAACCGAGCCTGTCACCGCGCCGCTGACAGGCTTTGCCATATATATGAAGGCGCACCGGGATCACCATAACTAAACAAGTTCATCATCCTAAAGACTACTCTTTCTCCACGGGTTATTGTCCACCCCACTTCTCAATAATGCCGTTACCTCCGGCTAATAGAATTGCGACTCCTTCCCCTATGGTTTTAGTCTGTTTTAACAGTTCTCCTCTCTCATCAGTAGTTTAAAGTTATTTTGTACCTTTTTTCTATATAAGCGCCCTCCAAATACCTAGTCGCGCACTAAAAAAGGATAACACCATTAAATTACTTCATTTTTTTTAATTTGCTTTAATTTTAAGATATCGTTAAAATATGCTAAAATTTAATAATTTATAAAGACGGCTGATTTTGAAAAAA
>JAITQT010000203.1 GCA_031288745.1 Deltaproteobacteria bacterium | reverse complement strand
TCCCACGCGATCTTAACTTATTGCCCAAGGCCTTGGAGTTGGCTAATGAATTATGGGAGCAAAGACAGACTTGGTCTGAGAGCTTTAAAGAAGCTTTAGAGAGGGCAGCGTCAGAACTGGCAACCACCGAAGACTTTTTAACCGATTCAGTACCAAAAGATTAACCAAACTCTAGCCGCTCTCTTAGGACTTTAAAGGATTTAAATTAAGGGCTTAATAAAAGCCTACTTGGCTCTCTTCGTTTTCCTCAACGTAAGCTACGCAGCCTTCATTAAAGGATTCGGATTTACCGTCACAATCGTCAGTATCGTCAATCTCGTTATCTCTAGCCCAATTATAACCAGCCTCATGGCCCGAGCAATCGTCGGTGCATTGATAACCCATAAAAGTTTTGGCCTTAAGGAGGCTAGGGCTTAACATAAATAAAGCTAAGATTAACGAAATTAATAGAAAATTAATTACCTTATACATAATCATGACCTTAAATAAGTAACAAACTAGTAACCGTTAACAAGGCCTCGCCAAGAGCTTGTTTGCCACTTCCCGCTCAACTGAAGATAAGGCCTAAATTGTGGATTAATTTTGGTCAAAAGCTTTGAGTCACCTCATCCCCTTTTGAGAGCCCGTAAACGCTCACCTGTTTGAAACGGTTAAGATTAAGAGTAGCTTAATTCGGCGATGGTTGTTTAAGCTTTCATAGTTACGATGTAAGTCTAACTAAGAAGCTTGCTCCATGTTGTAAGGGAGCATTTTGCCGCTCGTAGACTGTTTTTCCATTTCTGATAGTCGCGCTTAAAGACTTTAGGCGAGTGTTGCCTTTAAGCCTGAAAATAAGTTAAGATTCAAAGATATGGGGTAAAAAAGCCATCTTTATCAGGCCCAATAGGTAATATCTAAGGTTAATACTACCGAGCAAAGGACAGTCGTTTCTCCAAAATAGAGAGAAACCTCCTTTATGTAGATAAAGCGAGGTTCCTTTATCCTGTGTTCCCGACCTGTTTTCCTACTACACTAAATCGAAAGATAAATTGATCTTTTCTGGTATGATAATGCCGGTCATTTTACAAATATCCTTCATATATTTTGTCATCTCCTTTATTAAGAGCAAATTGTCATAGACCTTGCATTTTAGATTTCTCATTTCAATAAGGATATTTTGTGCCGTAAATACTTTATGGCCCTTAAAACGCTTATTTAACTTGAGGTGAAGAACGATCGCCATGAACGTGAGCATAAAAGGTTAAGGCGAAGAGAGAAGTCTTTAATTTCACCATGCCTACTATAGGTACCCGGGTTTATAGCGGCCGAAAGGCCAAGTATGAATTTTTTTTGACCTAACAGAGCGCCGTTTAAATCTCTCAAGCTAAGCTCTGGTAATAGTTCACAAGGCCTCGTTAAGATCTTGTCTTCACTTCCCGCTCGACTGAAAATAAGGCTTAATATGGGCTAATGGTTGATATTTTTCTCGCAATTTGAAAAATCCATTAAAGCCAACCTTACAGAGAATATATGGCGCTGCTAAGTTTTCAAAGCGCCTTAGGCCTCCTTGAAGGGCTTGTGAACAGTTACACAAACTATAAGGCTATCAAAAAACCCAAAGCCACTCTCAAGTTGGCCGCTAAACCAAAAAACTTAAAGGCGGCGTCTAACTTTGATTAGCTCAAAATCTTAAGAAATAGATTAAACAGCGTTAACCTCTTCGTCGTCAATCATCCATGGGTCTCTAAAGCTAACAACGTTGCGCCCCATTTGTTTGGCGTCGTAAAGGGCCTTATCGGCTCGACGCAAAACATTTTGGATGGTCTCCCCGGCCCGGTAAATAGTATAGCCCACACTAATAGTTACAGGAATGTCTCCAGTATTAAAGTTATGGGCCTGTATTCTGTGCCTTAATTTCTCGGCTAATTTATGGCTTTGCTCGGTATTAGTGTCCGGGGCCACCACTGTAAACTCGTCGCCCCCGAATCTAGCTGGATAATCGTTTTTTCTTAAAGAAGTGCGCAAAATATCGGCTACTTGCACCAAGACCGAGTCACCCACTAAATGGCCCAAGGTATCGTTGACCTTTTTAAAATTATCCACGTCGATTATTAAAATAGACATAGTGGGCGAATAGGCCCCGAACTTTTCGATTTGTTCTTGCAAGATTTCCATAAAGCTCCCTCTATTGTAGAGCTTGGTCATGGAATCGTAGAGGGCCTTCTTTTTAAAGGAATCTAAGGCCGAAGAAATCTTGCGTCTTTCAACTAATTCTAGCCTGGCCTTGCGCAATATGCGCACCCTTTCGGCGTATTCCTCTTGAATCACTTGAATAGTGATCAATTGGTGGTCTTGAAGTTGAATGGCCTTAGCCACCAGAGGCAAGTCTTCGTTGGTTTTGGGGTTGGGTTCTAGCCAGATGCCAGAACTGACCTTTTCCCCCACACTGGGGCCGGCTTCGAAGAATTCTTCCGCATCCAAAAGAAAGTATTCGAGCATAGAAGAATAATCCCACGGCGAGCAGCAGGTCTTACCGTCGGCATCGTTGGGGAACAACATTGGATAAAATTCCGGCACTAAACCATAGAATTTGTAACGTTGTTGACCTCGGCGCTCTAGGAGAGCGAATTCCAAACTGGATAGGAATTTCAGTCCTAGCGAGTCATCCACTGGTAGGGCTCCCTTAATTTTTGTCAATCTTAGAAAAAAATAACGATTTACATTATTTACTTTTATATCTCAAAAAAAAAACAAACAAATAATCATTATAAAGATTAAATATAAATAAAAGAATTTAGTCCAATCCTAACCTTTTTCAACCATAGACTCAGCTAAAGTAAGAAATATTTTTTCAACATTTAATCCTGTTTTAGCGCTAGTTTTAAAAAAAGTTACTCCCTTAGAGGCAAGAGAGACTAAAATCTTTTCGGTTATTTCCCAATCTGGTTCTAAATCGGTCTTATTAATAATAAAAAGGCTGGGAATGCCAGAGCCCAAAATTTTCATCGACTCCACTCTCAGCTTCAAAGCCACCGTCAGCGTTTCCCCCCTAGTGCCGTCAACTACAAACAAAAGCCCGTGAGCTCCGCGCAAATAGGACATATTAACTAAGCTATAATTATCCTGACCTTCCATATCCCACAAAAGTAAATTAAGCTCTTGCTCGTTTACAGTCACGGTTTTTTTACTTATCTTAACCCCAACGGTCGACAGATAAGTATCGGAAAAAATAGAATTAACGTATTGCCGGACCAAAGCGGTCTTGCCGACGGAAAAAGAGCCCAACATACATATTTTTTTATTAATCATAAAATATTACCGACGAACGGGACTTTAACATATCGACGCCGCCCCGCAGCGCCCTAGGCACCTCAAAAGAA
>JAITQT010000472.1 GCA_031288745.1 Deltaproteobacteria bacterium | reverse complement strand
TCAAGCAGCATTGATTTTCCGAACCGGCGGGGTCGAGAAAGGAAATAGCAGCCTTCATCCTTTATAATTGGATAAAGGTACTTCGTTTTATCCACATAAAGGAAATTATTCTTTCTAATTTTGGAAAACGTCTGGCCGGCGCTCGGTAATTTTAACATTGATACTACCTCTATTGGGCCTGATAAAGATTACTATTTTAGCCCATATCTTTGAATCTTAACTTATTTTTAAGCTAAAAGACAATACTCGCCTAAAGCCTATAAGCGCGACTATCAGAAATGCGAAAAAAGCCTAATGGGGCTACGAAAAATTCCCCTACTACTTGGAACTCTCCTCTTAGTTTAGCTTGTTCATAGCGGTTAGGAAAGCTTCTTAAATTACCCTCGCCCAATTAAGCTACTCTTTTATTTATCGTCTAAATCAGGTAAGCGTTTATTGGCTTTCAAAAGGGGATGAGGGAACCAAAAGTTTTCCTAATGTGCAATTGGTAATCTATGCTGCCTTAGCCAAGAGAGGAGCCTCCGCTTTAGCCGGGGAAGGAATCTGCTTGAAAGGAACAGATTTACGCTCAATCCAGCTTTTAGCTCGCCATTGGTTCTAGATTAAGTAACGATGGCTAGATAAGTACTTCCCTAAACGCTTCAGCTCATACCATTGTTCTTTTGACGTTTTGCTACAAACAATTTGACTAATATCAATTCTCCTCTATCATTGACGATTGCGCCAATTGGTTTATAGGGTAACAGGCTGCCATATTATCGCAACAGCTTACTAGACAAAGCCATCGCCCAATTACACAGCTGGAAAATTTTTTCTTTCGCGACCGTTAGCCCCTTTTTGTCGGCCCACTAAGTTTAAGGGTTTCCCTGCTATTATGGTCGCCTAAACTAATCACTCAACTCCCAACAAGGGGCTTAAGGCCTTTGAATTTCAAAAAAAGCCTAATACGAATTATCAATATCTCATTATCTAAAGAATAAATCTTCAGACACTTGGTTTTATATAACAAACCCTAACTAATAAATAAAGCCAAGCCCCGAGCTTAAAATAAGCTTAACCAACCTTGATCGAAGCGCAAAAAGTCACCTTATATGAGTCCTTAAATTTGTAACAGAGCCTTATTACTAGTTAATTTTTTTTGACTATTTTGATTTTAAGAGGTTTTTGCGCTTCGATCAACCTTCCCTCCAAGCTCGAGCCAAAGGGCGCAACGCTTCTGGGGCTGAACTAAAGGAGAGAGGGGAACGAAATCTCCGCAAAAGGTAAACTCTTCTTGGCTATCTGGCCAATCCTTAGTCGTAAAAAGATCAATAGAAAAAGAGTTTTTAAGATGGCTAAAAATTTTATTTAGGCTTTCCTCTCCTTTAAGCCTTAAGACCTTAGCTCGAAAGCCTATGGAGCGCTCGCTTTTCTCGCTTGTTTCGATAAGCCAAACCAGGCCCTCGCCCGGGGCCAAACCCAAGGGGGCTTCGAAACGAGAGATTTGAGAGGGCCAAAAAGAGAGAGTAAAATCGCTACTTGCTTCTACCAACCAAAGGGCCGCTTGCAAGGCGCTTTCCAAAATTAAAATGACCGGACCTTTAGTCTTCTCCCCCCAGCGTTCGAGCAAATAATACTCTTCCAACGTTCCCAACTTGAGGGCGACTATGAAGATCCATGGCTGAAAAGAGAGTATCTTATCGACGAAACGCCAGCGCAAGCTCAAAAACCCCCGTTAACTTCAATGAGCTGGGCATTTACAAAAGAAGACCTCTCGCCAGCCAAAAACTCGACCACCTCAGCCACCTCCTCTAATCGCCCAGTTCGACCGGCCAGACAGTAACGCAGATACTCTTCCTTTTCCAACTTCGGCACTAAAGACGAGACTCCGGCCTCCAGCATCCCTGGGGCCACGGCGTTCACGCGAATACTATAGCGGGCTAATTCTCTAGCTAAAGAAAGGGTGAAGCCGCGCACAGCGCTTTTAGTGGTAGCGTAGGTGACGGGCACGCCTAAGAGGCGTTCTCCGGCAATGGAGCCTAAATTAACGATCGAGCCGCTCCCGCGTCGAATCATAGAGCGGACTAGCGCATGAGTAGCCAAAAACATACTTTTAAGGTTACCGCTCATGGCGTCATCCCAATCGGAGGCTTCCAAAAGGGCGAAGGGCATGGCCGTGCTCCGGCCGGCGTTATTGACTAAGGCATCAGGGCTACCAAACTCACTTTCTAACTTTTCGGCCATAAGAGAAACAGATTGAGCGTCCTCTAAGTCTGCTTCAAAGGCCTTGGCCCCGCACTCTAAAGTAAGCGCCTTTGCCGCCTTAACCCCTCGCCTAAAACTAAAGGCGCAGTCCCAGCCGCACTCGACGAATTTTCTTACCAGCGCTTGCCCTAAGGCCCCGCTTCCGCCAGTGACGAAGGCTTTTTTCATCTTAATTCCTAAATCTTTTAGCCCCCATGGTTTTGGCGGGGGTAAACAAAATCTTATAACCGATAATAAAAAGGAGAGCTAAAACGGAAAGGCCAAAATAGAGAAAATCTATCTTAACTCGTTCTTAAAAGCCTATAAAATAATTCATCTAGCTCCCTTGGCTCCCTGGGCTTTGTTTTAAAGAATGGGAGACCATGTTGATAAAAGTTTGGACCCTAAAAAGTTCAACCAAAGAGGCCGGCCCCAAACGCTGATCAAATTCTTCGGCAGGCACGCAAGGCATCGCTTTTTTTAATTCTTGTAGCGCTTCAGAAGTATAATACCCATCTTCGATTAGCGAGGCTACCCCAAGGCTAGCCTTAGCCTTGTTTTCATAGTCATTGGGATTAAGGCGAACCTTAAAACGCCTCTCCAAACGAAAAATGAGATCCAAAAGATCCAACGAATCGAGACCTAAATCACCGACCAAACGAGTAAGCGGGGTAAGTTCGGCAATAGGGTGGCCCAAGCTCTCCTCCAATGATTGCTTAAGCCCCTCGAACAACCAATTATCGTCAATTTCAGAGGCCAATATTATACTCCTGGAATTAAATTTAGGTTAAAAACCATTTTTCAAGTCTTTCCTATGGCCCAAACCCCATAAGGAGAGGCGAAAATAATTAGAAATAAAGTAACCGTTCACCAAGTCTTTTTTTCCCACGTTGCGGCTGGTAGCGACTTTCGAGTTGTAATTAAGTTTTAGCATACCCTTAAGTTCTTAACATTAGTTCTTTTAACGTTTCTACTTAGCTCTCTGCTCCAACCATCTATTTTA
>JAITQT010000389.1 GCA_031288745.1 Deltaproteobacteria bacterium | reverse complement strand
CATTTAGCCTTAAATTGCCGCTCTCTTTCCCGCAGCGATTTTATCATGGCCCCTAATGGGGAAATTTTTATCCTCGAAACCAATACCTTACCAGGGCTGACCAAAAATAGTTTACTACCTAAGGCCGCCGCCGAGGCCGGCTTAAGTTTTTCCGCTCTACTCGATGAACTGATTAAGCTAGCTTTAGAAAAGGATTAGGCTCAGATAGGCTAGCTAATTAGGTTACGAAATGACGGTAAGTTAGTCTATCCGTTTCGTAGTTTAGTAGTTTAGCTAGGTGTTTAGATAATTTAGTCGATTATTACTTAATAAACCAAATAGAATCGTAATTTTTACCCTCCAAACTCCCTCGCCTCGACTAATGGCCGCCAAAGTGACCGTAATAGATCTGAGCCTCAAGGGTTAGGGGGCTAAAGTCCTCTGACGGCCATTTTTGGTGGGCTGGGATAGGATCTTTTGGCCATTTTTTTTTGGCCTGTTTTTTGCTTAATTTTCCTTAACAACTAGGCCCGGGGCCTAGATTAAAATTTAAGTCGGTGTTTTGCTTCTTTTTAAGCTAATTTTATATTTTTTAAAAATTTTAATTTTACCCGCTTTTAACCGTTCACCAGGCTTTTTTATACCCTGAGTTTGGCTGGCCCTGATTTTCGAGCTGCAATCGAGTTCATCGCTAGCCTGAGCTCTTAATTTTAGGTAGTATATGATAGAAAATAACCAATCATTTAAAAATCTAACTACCGTGACTAGAAACGAGGCTGCTTCTAAGGCCAATATCCGTCAATCGAGGCAGTCGAAGGCCTCCTCTCCCTCTTTAGCCTCGACTATGGCCTCCCCTATAAAATCAGGGGCTGGCTCGGTCTTTGAGGCTATGATGGCGGTAAACCAGTCTCAAAACCAAATTTTTAACCAAGTCTTGGAAGGGCCGGTTAGTAACCAAACCCAAAGGCAATTGGCCACGCTTAAAGCCCTTAATATGCAAAATAGCTTGGCGCAATCTTTAATTGAGTCGGAAAATGGCGCAAAGTTAGGCCCTTCTACTAATCGCTCAGGCTCGGCCCGCGAGGCGGCCTTAAGGCTAGTAAGGACGGCGACCCAAAAAGCGGAGGCTAACCCCCAAGTTCAACCCCAAAACTCTTTAAACCCCACTTCTAGCGCTCAAAGTCTTATTATCGCTAGTCAACTTCAAGCTCAGAGCGATAAAGCTGCGGCGGCCTCAACCGGCCAGGTTAAACTAAGAAGGACTTTAAGCCTTAACCCTGGTAAGACCGTGGCCGTAGGCATGAGTACTGGACAAATTTTCACCCCAAGTCAGCTGTCGGCCTTTAAACAAAAGACCGGGTTAGCCTCGATGAGGCTAAGGCCTTCTCTTGAAAATGAGGCCCAATCGAGCGCTGAAGTTACGGGCAATATTTCTAACAATAATGCTTTAAGCTTAGAGAGCGCCTCGGCTCAAAGAAGGGAAAAATTACTAGAGGGAGAGGCGGCTATTAACTTCAAAAAGAGCCGAAAATCCGCTAAAAACAAACTCAATAGCCCTAATCAGGCTATCAAAAACGAGCCCATTCCCCAAGAAATCCAAAACCTCTCAGGCGATTTGGAGGCCATTATCAATAAAGTCGGCAAGGCTTTAAACTTAGATCCCTCGCTAATTAAGGCGGTTATAAAGACGGAGAGTAATTTTAAGAACCACGCCGTCTCCCCGGCCGGGGCCAAGGGTTTAATGCAGCTGATGCCCGGCACGGCCAAGGAAATGGGCGTAAGCGATCCTTTTAATCCCCTAGAAAACATCTGGGGCGGGTCAAGATTTCTAAAAATGATGATCGACTCTTACGGTGGAAACCTCAACAAGGCTTTGGCTGCTTACAACTGGGGCCCCGGAAACCTTAAGCGCTCAGGTGGAAAATATTTACCTAACGAGACTAGGCGCTATATCGAAGTTGTTAACCGTAACTACGATAGATTTAAAAACGACACTCTTAGCGCTTAAGATTAAGCCTCTCTATTAATTTTAATTTATCCTATCTTAACCGTTCACCAAGTCTTTTTTCCCCACGATGCGGTTGGTAGCGACTTTCGAGTTGTAATTAAGTTTTAGCCGACCCTTAAGAGCTTAACATTAGTCCTTTTGAGGTTTCTACTTATATTTTAACTTGGATTAATGTAAAAATTACTTAGCTCCTTTAGGGGCTACATTGTTGCGATCTGTGTCGTCCCTTTTAATAGGCTTGGCCCCGCAACGTTCTCATTTGTGAATGGACACAGGTTAAGACCTTTAGTAAAAAAAATCCCGCTCAGCGGGATTTTTTTTTAATTGGCGGCCGCCCTAACGCTAACCAGCCCGGTCAAGCCTCTAATTTAGGCTTAGCCGGAGGCTGAAGCCAAAGGTTTGAGTCTTTTGCCTTTCGTTCGTGTCGGTTCACAAATGTGAACGTTTAAGGGTCAGTTCACAAGAGAGACCGCTGCGGGGCCAAGCCTATTAAAAGGGACGACCCATCCCGCAGCAATGTAGCCCCCTATAGGAGCTTAGTAATTTTAACGTTAATCAAAGTTAAAATATATGGTTGGATTAGAGAGCTAAGTAGAAACGTTAAAAGAACTAATGTTAAGAACTTAAGGGTAGGCTAAAACTTGATCGAAGCGCAAAAAATCCCCTTTATCAGCCTTTAAATTTGTAACATAGTCTTATCACTAGCTAATTTTTTAGACTATTGTGCTTTTAAGAAGTTTTTGCGCTTCGATCAAACTTAATTACCACTCGAAAGTCGCTACCAGCCGCAACGTGGGGAAAAAAAGACTTGGTGAACGGTTACCAAAAATAAAAACATATTTTTTGGCCCCCTAGGTTTTTAAAGACCTGAATTGAGGGTCGGTTGAGCTGGGCCTGGCTATTTTATAATTTATATAAATTTATATATAATGATATAATATTACATATTTAATAGATATTTAAATTATAATTTAAAAGAATATTTTTAAGATGACAAAGTTTAACAGGTATTATTAGACTAAAAATTCTGGCCCAACTCTTAACTTCTAACTGAAACAATTTTTTTATCTTATTAGGATCTTAAATACTGATTTATTAATCCTTAAATCATGGTAAATAAAAAAATTATAAAATATTTAGTAAATCAAAAGATATTAAAATTCTTATTTATATATATAATAATTTTTAAATTAACTTATTAAATATATAAATTTATTTATATATAATAAATTTATATTAAATAAATAATTTATTTCTTATAAGATTATTATTTTCTATATAACTAAAGAAAACTAATTAAAAAAAAATTTAAATCAATTAAATGATTTTTATTTTGTCAAACAGAAAAAAAAATAATACTTGACATTTATTTAGATTTTTTGCCATAATTACACAGGAAGACGCGCCTAAGTTTCGGCCGTAACCATAGAATAAACGCTGGAACAAGGCTTAAATATCTGCAAGGTTTTAAAAAAAATAAAAACAGACTTGAGAAAACGTCTCCTAGATAAATCAGTTCTTAAAAATGGCTTAAAGAAAATAAACAGATAAAATTATTCTCGAGCCATATGATCACACCTTTTTATCAATATACCCGGAGGGTAAAATGAAACTTTCGAGTAAGATCATCTTAGGATTTATTGCTATTTGCCTAATTTTTACGATTAGTAGTTCAGCGGTGGTCTTTATTATGACCGATGTCAGAGACGAGACCCAAGAATTACGAGACACAATCTTACCGCTCACCAAAGAGGTCAGCGAACTTCATATTTCGGTCTTAACCGAAAGCATTGACCTCTTTGAATATTTAGACTCCTCGGGCGCGGCTGGCTTTAACGATATCAATTTAGCTCATAATCTTGTTTTAGATAATTTTAAAAAAATAAATGATTTTTTATATAATTATTCTAATATTGATAGTAATTTTAAACAACAGATAGGATCTCTCCAAGATGGATATAAAGATTATCGCTCTTTGATAGAATTGGTTCCTGATATAATTGATAAAATAAAAGAATCAGATAAAAATGTTTCAGAAACATATGAAAAATTCTCTGCCAATATAATGCTTTACTATGACGCTAACGCCAAGCGTATGCAAAATAGCCTGACTAATATTGGGGATCTAAACAGTCAATTGGATGACTATTTAAATAAGTTAGATAAGGCTCAATTAATGGCCAATATGAGCACCTCCATCCAAACCGATACCTTAAGGGCCATGTATTACGACCAACCCAAATTTTTTGACGATAGCCTAAAGACAGCCGGGGACTTAATAAAAGTGACTGACGAGCTTAAGAGCCGCACCCAATTGACGGAGTTTCTCAATTATCTTAATAATATCGCCATAAGTTTGGCTGATTGTGAAAAG
The DNA here is from genome assembly GCA_031288745.1 of Deltaproteobacteria bacterium. Taxonomy (GTDB): domain Bacteria; phylum Desulfobacterota; class Desulfarculia; order Adiutricales; family Adiutricaceae; genus JAITQT01. The sequence continues at coordinate 1,621 of JAITQT010000389.1, read as the reverse complement.
GCCATTGGCGGGCTTAAGGAAAATTTAGCCGCTAAAATAGAACTGACCGAAAAGCTTAACGAATCGCGTAAAAAAGTTAGAAACCTAGCTAAGAACTTTGGTGAAAACGTCAACCTGATGGCCACCTCTTTTTGCCAAGAGACCCAAGATTCCATGGTTCACGGCTTAGTAACTTTAATAGTCGGCATCACCATAGCCGTGATGGTTAGTTTGATTTTAGGCTACGCCTTAGCTATGAATATCACTAAGCCCGTTAAGCGCATGATCGAGCAACTCTTAGAAGGGGCTAGAGATGTGGAAAATACCTCTAGCCAGCTCTCCGCCTCCGCCACCTCCCAAGCTGAGGGGGCTACCGAAAACGCGGCCTCTTTAGAGCAAACTAGCGCCGCCATCGAACAACTCTCCTCCATGACCAAGCGCAATAGCGATAACGCCACCGAGGCCAACTCTTTGATGGGTCAGGCTACCGATTCCATTGATAAAGCGGAAAAATCCATGAAAAACGTCATTAAGGCTATGGAACAAATAGGCGTCTCTGGAAGCGAAATTGGTAAGATAATCAAAACTATAGATGAGATTGCCTTTCAAACCAATCTCCTAGCCCTAAATGCGGCTGTGGAAGCGGCTAGAGCGGGTGAGGCTGGGGCCGGCTTTGCGGTCGTGGCCGACGAGGTTAGAAACCTGGCCATCCGTTCGGCTGAGGCAGCCAAAAATACCGCCGACCTAATTGCGGCCACCATTTCTAATATTAAGAGCGGCTCGGAAATGGTCCAATATACTTCCGATAACTTTACTATGGTCTCCAACCATTCCATCAAGGTGGCTCAGCTGGTGAGCGAAGTGGCGGAGGCCTCTAAAGAGCAAAGTCAGGGCATAAGTCAGATGACCACGGCCATGAATCAGATGGATAAAGTGACCCAGTCAAACGCAGCCTCGGCCGAAGAAGCGGCCTCTGTGGCCGGGGATTTGTTTAATCAAGCGGTGGTCTTACTGGAGGCTGTCGACGGATTAACTGAGGTAGTAGACGGGAAGAGCATTAAGAAGAAGAAAAACCAAGCCGAAAAAAAGGAGGCCGCTGCCACTCGTCCGAAAGGGACGGTCAAAGCTAGCCTCGGTTCAAGAAAAATGGTTAAGGGCTTAGAAAACAAAAAAATACCTATGGAAGAAGACGATAGTTTTGAGTTCTAACTAGATAGTAACTAATCTAGCCTAAAATAGGTTATTAAAAAAAAACCGGGCTCTTTGTTAGGCGGCTAGTAAGCCGGCCTAACGTAAGAGCCCGGTTTTAGTATTATTTTAGGCTATAGAGGCCAACAGTAGGGAAAATGCCAGAGGAGAAGTTAAATTACTTAATAAAACGGCGGCTAGCGGCCTCAACCAAGGCCTTAAACAAGGCCTCGTGCTCTGGATAATCGAAACTTAATTACTCAGAGGGCCATTGAACGCTCAGAGCAAAATAAGCATTTTAGTGGATCACTTTTCGATGAGCGAAGTGATAAATTTTGGTATACTTTTCTTTGAGCGCTTCCATAATGAGCCCACTATCTTACTAATTACAGATCCTTTAGTTAAAATAACCCTATGACTGGTCCTATTCTTAAAATAAATTAAAAGTAAATAT
>JAITQT010000169.1 GCA_031288745.1 Deltaproteobacteria bacterium | reverse complement strand
TGGTTAATCTTAATTCTCCTTTTTTAATGGTGTTTGCGCCAATTTATGTAAGGGTGATAATCGGTCAAAATTGGCTAAGCGGCTTGCTAGACTACACCATCGCCCAATTGCACAGCTGGGAATTTTTTAGGGCTAATGTTTGGATAAAATGAGTATACTTAGGAGCTTGGGGCCGATTTAGCTAAGGAGCGTCGGCCGTAGTTTATGGCGTCTTAAGGTTATCCGGGCCTCGTTTAGGTCCTCCAAATTTTAAGGCCTCAGCCGGGTTATTTCTGCCCACTTTAGCTGCCAGAGGCCAAATTACGATCCATAGGGGCTACCATATTAAATAGGGGCGATGAAACAAGTGCTCTTAAATAGCTAGTTACTCGGAGGCCCCTAAAGTTTTAAAATCTTGGTGGGGGCATTGGCCAAGGAAAAAATTACCATCCTTACAATATTTAGGAAAGTCAGTTCGTTCAGGGGTATAAGAAAACGTCGAAGGTAAACTCAATAGTTATGAGAAAGCCTTTAAGGGAAAACTTTAAGCGTTTAAATGTTTGGTCATAATCTCAACTATCTTGTCGGGCTTAATGGGCTTAGCGATATGGGCGTTCATGCCGGCCTCAAGGGCCTTTTCAATATCTTCTTTAAAGGCGTTGGCCGTTAAGGCGATGATAGGCACCTTGTGAGCATCGTCACGATCAAGCTTTCTAATAGCTTCGCTAGCCTGATAGCCATCTAAAATAGGCATCTGGACGTCCATAAGGATGATATCATAAGTGTTTTCAGGCGAATTTTCAAATATCTTAACCGCCGCTTGACCGTCTACGGCTTCGTCTATATCAATACCGGTCACCTTTAAGATGGCCTTGGCTATCTTGCGGTTAAGATCGACGTCGTCCACCAAAAGGGCCCTTTTACCTACAAAACGGCCTTTGGGATCTATATTGGCCGTAGCCTCGGCCGGTTTTTCCTCGCTCTCTTTAAGCCAGATGGAAAAGCTAAACTCGCTGCCTAGCCCCACCTCACTCTTAACTTGGATATCGCCGCCAAAGAGATTAACGATGTGCCGGCTAATAGTAAGTCCTAGTCCGGTCCCTCCGTACTGCTTGGTGATTAGTCCTCCGCCTTGCTCAAAGGGCTTAAATATGGCCTTAAGAGCTTCTTCAGATATACCGATGCCAGTATCTTTTACCCCAAACTCCATTAGGGCTTGGCCGTTTTGGCGTTTTTTTCTAATAATCTTAAATTCAATAGTACCGGCCTCCGGCGTAAATTTAACGGAGTTGCCTAAGAGGTTAATTAAGACCTGGCGGAGGTGGAGTTGATCGGCTAAGAAGGTCGAGGGGGAGTAGTTATCTACGTCGGTAATAAATTTAATGTTTTTCTCTTTACTCCTCGTCCTCATGATGCTAGTAACAGTATGGGCTAAGAGTTTAAGATCGGTTGATTCGTAGACTAGCTCAATCTTTCCGGCCTCGATTTTGGAAAGATCTAAGATATCATTTAGGAGCCCTAAAAGGTGGAGAGAGGAGCTTTCGATTTGCTTCATGTTGTCTTTTATATCTTGAAGCTCCGGGGCGTCGCTCTTAATGGATTCTAAGTTTCCTCTAACAATAGATGATAAGCCGATAATGGCGTTCATGGGCGTGCGAATCTCGTGACTCATGTGGGCCAAAAATTCGCCCTTATGCTCGTTGGCCCTCTTAGCCTCGTTCATGGCCTTTTCAAGTTCTAGTTGTTTGTTAACCATCTCCGTGACGTCGATGGTCTCCACTATATAGCCCGCCTTTTTGCCGTCCTTATCAAAGAAATAATTGGCCACGCCCTTAAGGTATCGATTGTTTTTACTCTCTAATAAAACCTCGGCTTCTCTTCCTTCGCTGAGAGCGGTGATGGGGCAAAAGGGGGAGTTGGGTTGGTAAATAGAAATCTCCGAATAGTTTTGGCCCACTAGATCGTTTAAAGAGGCGTTATGGAGTATAGGAGAATTAGCGTTTATGTAGTCGAGAGAGTATTTATTGATATAAATAATATTTTTATCCATATCGATAATACTAATAGGATTTTTAATGCTATCTTCAAGACTATTAGCCATATCGTCAAAAGAGTTGGCCAGGGTACCGAATTCGTCTTTAAGAGTAAGACCGAAACGGAATTGCCTTTGGCCGGAGCGGAATTTCGAAATGCCATCTATTAATTCGGTAATAGATTTGGTAATAAAGGAAGCCATCCAAACGGCGATAAAGATAACTAATATGACTAATATTGCGGTAGTGTTAAGTAGTTGGAAAAAGGTATTACTTAAAGTTTTGTTAACGGTTTCGGCCAGTTTCGCTTCCGTATCCTTGGCCGGTTTAGTAAAAAATTCAAGCTCAGAACCTATGGCCACAAAGCCAAAACCGCGCCTAGTATAGTCATTTTCTTTGGAGGGGGCGTAGCGGCTGGTGTAGTAAGGAATAGCGGAAGCAGTGTTTAACTTATAGAGTCCACTCCAAAGGATAAACAAAGAGCCCGAACCGCCTCCGGCGGTTAAATCCATCCAGCCGGTGCATTGGGGGGCGTTATTAAGATAGCGGCAGTCAAGGCCTATTAAGCTTGCTTTAGTTAAGGCTGGGGCCGGTTTTTTGGAGCGGGATTGCTCGAAAAAATTCGGGTATTCATTTACGTAATCAAACCATTTAGGTATGCCGCTAGCTTGCCAATTGTCGTAGAGAGACGTTTCTAGCCAAGGGATCTGAGGGTCGCCAGTTTGGGGGTCGTAACCGACGATAGAATGGTGGCGCGGATGGCAAATAGAACGGCCTTTATAGTCCCAAATAAAGGCGTAATTACCCTCAAAGGCGCTAGGTAGGAGAGTAAAGCGCTCGTTCATCGGGGTTACGTGATCGACAAACTCCATGATGTGATCGTGGTTTAAGGCCATAGTCACGTAGCCGATTTTTTGGCCAGAGGCGTCGGTTACCGCAGCCGCCCACCTGACAATGCCCTCGAAGCGTTTGCCGTTTGGATTTTCCATACCGGCATAAGCTTGCTCTTCGGGAAGGTAAGGGATATAGTAGCCGCGATCGGTTGAGGCCTTAGCAAGATTATCGGGGGTATACATGCCGATGTAGTTTGAACCCACGTAAGCCCCGATCACGTCGGAGACGTAGATTTGATCTGGCTTTAAATTTTTAAGTTCCTCAAAATAGGTTTCGGCCTTAACGTAAGTGTTCTCTCTCTTAGAGACGTCTTTAAGAGCGCTATCTAAGCGATAATAGATTTTAGAGGAGTTTTCGGCCACTACCTTTATTTGTTCTTGACCCTCGAGGTCAACGAAGGTTATCTCATCATATAAAGGGACCTGGGTGGTGGTGTAGTTATCGGGAGGACGCGGATGAAATCCAGTCTTACCCTCTTCGATATTGGCCGTCTTATCTTCATTTTCAATATTAGTGCTCACCCCGGCGTGCCCTTGAACTGGAAAGGCGGTGGCTAGGATCCATTTTTTTCCATCGTGGGATAAAACCCATTTACCAGGGGTGATAACAGGGCCGGTGATATTTTGGATAAAAGCCTTGAAATTATCTTCTGAAATTTCGTTTTGAGCTAAGAATTTAATATCATTATCGCGAGCGTACAAAAAAGCGGCCACGTTTTGGGCTACCATAGTTGAGACGCGCTCAATGTTTTCCACGGCCGAGGCGTGGAGGGCGGCCGAAGAATCGCGCACGGCTATTTCTTTTAGAGTGTCGCCTTGGCGGACCACGTGATGCCAGGCAATGGCCGCCAAAAGGATCAAAGGCAGCACTTTGACTAACATAAAGATGGAGATGAGTTTGGCCCTGAGCCCAAGGCCATACTTGGCGAAGATAGAGGAAATAGCGAACGATATTTTAGATATTAAATTAGAAATCATTAAATAAATGCCTTAGGCCTATATCTAAATAATTATAATTTAGGTCCTCATGTTTTTTTTTGACCAAAAAAAGGTCTCCAAAACTGGGCCGCGCTTTAAAGGCGGCTAATCGGTGTATTAAGCAAAGTTTGGGCCAAAAATAAATTTCTGAGCGAATCTCTAAGTCAAAGGGCCTAGAAGGAATTAGAGAAACACTTTATTATGTGTATAAAAAATATTTTTTAAAAAACATAAATATTAGACAATTTAATAAAAAACTCGAAAGTTTTGAGGATAGTCTGGAGCCGGAAAAAATGACCGAGAGAAGGTTTGTGGCGGCATGAAAAGTGGAAGAATTTAAAGTAGCCAAGGTGGCAAAATATCACAAGAGTGGGAAACTATATAAGATCGAAGCGCAAAAACCTCTTAAAAGCAAAATAGTCTAACAAATTGACTAGTAATAAGGACATATTACAAATTTAAGGACTGAATAAAGGGGACTTTTTGCGCTTCGATCATATAAGATTTTAGCTATTTTGGCCACCTTAAAATTAATGACCAAAAAATAAACTAAGCTAAATAAAATAAATTTAAGTCAACAGCGAGTTGGCCTCTCAAATCGAGCCATCAGAGAGCGATATTTAGAGAAAATAATCTTTGGGCAAGTAGAGCGCAAAGAATCAATATAAGAGCATCCTAAATATTATACAGCATACTAATTTTTTTTACAGTGTTTTTTAACCAAGTTATACTTTGACCAGATTTTTGACTTAATATGACCCTTGCAAGATAAAAAAATTCACGGTAGTTTTCAATAAGCCTTATTAGCCTCCCTGAACCGATGGCGGTTAAAAATAGATCCTTATAAGTCGATATATGGACATCAAGAATCTTTCCAGAATCTATTGAGCTTTAGCTTAAAAAATTATTTTATTTAAAAAGCTAGAGCCTCACAAATAGATTTCATTTAAAGGCTTTACGGATAAATTGGGATTGAGCCGAAACCATTGTCGAGCTTTTAGCCTTGCTGGCCGGTTTAAGAGGGCGAGCTTTTGGGGCTTTGGGCAGGGGGGCTAACCTAGGGTCTTTATCATGACTAAATGGCCAATTGGGAGTAGTTAAAGGAACCCCAAAAATTAACCATTCTATCTCTTTAGCTAGAAGGCCTGATTGATTAATTGGCTTTCGACTTTTAAGCCAGGTTGGCCACAGAGTCTTAGCCTCTTTTTTTACTTCTCCAAGGGCCCAGAGGACTTTGACTGCAGCTGGAGAGGGAGAGTAAAAGCGGCCGTTAGCCTCGAGAAAGTCTTTAAGAGCAAGTTTGGTCGTTTCACCCGAGGGAATAAATTCTTCAAAAGTAACGATTAAAAGAGCCCAGGCCTCGGATTTGGGGTCTAAGCCGCAATAAGTGGCGGCAGTGGTAAGCCGGCTAGTAAAATGAAGGTGTTGTTTATGAGTTATAGATTTAAAACTAAGTGAGCGCTCGGTCCCGTTGGGTGAAAGGAGCTGTAGACAGGCTTGAATTGGTTCGAGCCCGGCTTTAAAATCTTTAATATCTCCTTTGGCGCAAAGAGAAAAAGGTGTGGTTAAGTCCTCTTCTCTTTCTAGGCAAATCGCTTCGGCTATGACCGCCAGGGCGGGGCTCCAAAAATCAGCTTCGGCCGTTTTGCTTTTGTAGTTAGGAAATTCCTCCAGAGCTAGACATTTTTCATAAAGTTGGTCGAATGGCTCTAAGCGGACCATAGATTCGGTTTGGGCTTCGACCTTTTTTTCATTAAACTTCTCGTTTACGGGGGGGAGGGGGACTAGAGCGGTCGTAGCTTCAGGGTCTTGGGCCTCGGGGGCTGGGTCTGTGGATTGTGGGGCAACCGGGATTAGGGCCTCGGGGCGCTCAATAAGAGAGCTAACCTCAAAATACCGGCCTTGGAGGATCATCTTTTCTATTTGGGCGTGACATAGGCGGATTAGAAGCCGTGGGTACATATCGGCCGCGCCCTCGAAGGCCTTGGGTGTAAAAGGCCAAGTGGGATAGGGAGGGGTAAGACCGTTTTCAGAGAAAGCTAGATTTAAACGTTTTTCAACCATAGCTTGGGAGAGGAAAGTCGAGCCGATGGTCGATAAAAAAATGGGCTCGGCGAAGCGCTCTAGGGCCGGACTTATGAAGTTAGCCTTAAAACAATTCCAGGTGTCTGGTAAGCAGCTAACGATTAATTGGCTCCTAAAGAGTTGATTAACTAAAAAACCAAGGCCATTTACGATTTCTTCAACCCCTTTAACAATTTCTATGGGAGGCTGGGCAATGCTCTTAGCTATTTCAGGGGTTAAGAGTTTGTTATAGAGCGAGGTAGAGTCGTCTAGCTGATCAAGCACTACAACCGTGGTCCGTCTGGTTAGGGCCATCAGCCAGCTTAAGGCCACCGTAGTTTCCCGAGCCCGGCCAGGGCCCGAGTCAAAGCCCAACTTATCGGCCAAAGGTTTTTCTATCTCCCGACCCTGGGCCCAGAGTTTGGCCAGATCGTTTGAATAAAGGTCGTCGGAAAAGGTTAGAAGCAAGAGGATCAAAGCCTTTTTAAGGTCTATTGGCTCTATCTGGCTATCGCGGTTTATCCAAGGATATATTCTATCGGCGTCGCTTTTTATTTGATTTTTGGCAAAGGATATGTCATATCTTTTGGCCGAAAAATTGGCCGGTTTTTTTATCTTAAATATTTTAAATAAATTATCAATAAGTAGTTTTATTTGTTGAATTTTGTTACCATTTTTGTCTTTACATGTTGTTTTAAGAGATAGCATATAGCTTAAAGCTATTTTGGGCCAAAAATTACCGCAGCCTTCCATATTGGCGAAAATAAAATAATCGCCCCCAGTCACCACGGTTTGGCAAAGCCTACTTATTAAATGGGTTTTACCTGCCCCGGCCGTGCCGCATAAGATTTTACCCATGGCCGACTTAAAAATATCGGGTTTCCTCAGATTTTCCAAAGAGATAAGGAGGGCCTTAAGGGCTGGCT
>JAITQT010000059.1 GCA_031288745.1 Deltaproteobacteria bacterium | reverse complement strand
GTTTTAGCATACCCTTAAGTTCTTAACATTAGTTCTTTTAACGTTTCTACTTAGCTCTCTAATCCAACCATATATTTTAACTTTGATTAATGTTAAAATTACTAAGCTCCTATAGGGGGTTACATTGCTGCGGTATGGGTCGTCCCTTTCAATAGGCTTGGCACCGCAGCGTTCTTTCTTGTGAATGGGCCCTTAAACGTTCACATTTGTGAACGGACTCCAAAAAAAAAAAATAATATGGCTATTTTAGGACTCATTGAGGCCCTAGCCGGTTAAAAGGTCTAATCTAGCGGATTAACCCTGGGGGCGTCGGCCCAAAGCCCTTCAAGGTCGTAGAGGGTTCTAGTTTCCGCTAAAAAGAGGTGGACCACCACTTCGCCTAAATCTAGGAGGGCCCAACGGCATTCAGTGTTACTTAAGCCCTCCTGCCCCAAAGGCTTTAAGCCAGCCTCAGTGACCCTTTGGATAATTTTTTCGGCTACCGATTTTACTTGCCTAGAACTATCAAGGCTGGCGATATAAAACCAGTCAGCCACCGAGCTAAGACCGGTGAGGTTTAAAAGTACGGGGGATAAGACTTTGTGCTCGTCGGCCGCGCTAACTACTAACTTAGCTAGGTCTCTACCGCTTAAAGGGACCTTCGGCTTAGTTTTATTAGATTTAGGCGAAAGGCGAGAGGAGGCGGTCAGAGGACTCTTTTCATGGCTAGACTCCTTTTTTACCAGACTAGCCGAATCGAGGTTAAGGCTTTTGACTGGCCCTCTCTTTTTTGGGCCTTGAGCTTTGGGCGTTTTTTTTAAGGCCTCGTTGGGCGGTGTAGCGTCCTTGGGGGTAGATTTGGTCTTAGCGGGCTTGGGCTTGGACGAGTCCAAAGGTTCTTCCGGGCGAGCGATCTCTTGGCAAGAAGTCATAAAACCTCAAGCAGACTCCCTAAACTTTAAAGCCAAGGGAGGAAGCAGTCAAAAGGGGCTGGTGATGATTTTAGTTTTAGGCCTTTTCCATAAAAGAAAGATTAATTTTAAAAACCTCAAGATTGTGAATCACTTTTTTAATTTTAAAAAATTGTCGAGATAGAATCAAGCTTTATTTTTATCTCTTGTTTTAAGGTATAAGCCCCTAGCGGCTATATACTGGCGGACCGGCTCGGGCGTTAAATAACGAATGGATTGTCCGGCCTTAAGGCTAAGCCTAATAGAAGAGGAAGAGATTTGAAGTAAACTTGGTTTTAAAAAGTAAACGGGCAGTAAATCGTTACGATAAAAAAAACTATCTTTCTGGGCCCAGACGGAGCCAGGACCTAGAGTACAATCAAGGGTTTCTAAGAGGCCACTCGGTTCTACTTCGTCTCCATGGCGAGAATAGACGGCTAGAGAGGCCATAGTAAAGATGGAGCGGTAGTCGTGCCAAGAGCCTATGTTTTTAAAAGAATCAAAGCCGACTATAAAATAGATATGGTGGTCAGTATTAGGCCCTGAGGTCATTACTTTGAGAGTGTGGGCCGTGTAGTTGGGCGGCACCAGCTTTCCTTCAAGATCGCTAAGCTCAAAGACCGGCTTTCTATCTTCGATGGCTAAGCGGAGCATTTCCAAGCGATCATCAAAGGAGGCTAAATCGGTTAGGCCCTTATGGGGCGGCGTAGCGGCCGGCATAAAGACAATTTTATCAAGCTTTAAGCGCTCTCTTATTTCTTCGGCCGCTCTTAAATGGCCAAGGTGGACCGGGTTAAAGGTGCCGCCCATTAGCCCTAGGCTGCTACGAAAGCGACTAGTCACTTGATTGTCCGCCTTTTAATTCTTCCGGCATTTCTTCCTTTAGGCGCCTAGTTAGTAAATCGACTAAGCCCTGGCGAGGGCTCTTATCTTCGTAGAGGACTCTATAGACTTCTCTAGCCATGGGAAGGCTTTGTTTAAGGCTATTAGCTAGCCCCCAAACGCTTTTGGCGTTTTTAACTCCCTCAGCCACGCCTTTAGAGCTAGAAAGAATGGCTTCTAATTTCTCTCCAGCCCCGATCCTTAGTCCCACTTGGCGATTACGCGATAAATTACCCGTGCAGGTTAAAATTAGATCTCCGGCCCCCGATAATCCGCTTAAGGTGGTAGGGTTGGCCCCAGCGGCTTTACTTAGCCTTATCATCTCGTTTAGGGCCCTAGTAATTAGAGCCGCCCGGGCGTTAAGCCCTAAGCCTAAGCCGTCGCTAATGCCGGCGGCTATAGCGTAAACGTTTTTTAAAGCCCCGCCTAATTCGACCCCGATTAAGTCGGAGGAAGTGTAGATGCGAAAGCCAGGGGCAGAAAGAAGTGATTGCACCCACAAACCGGCCTCGCGATGGTTAGAGGCTAGGGTCACAGCCGTGGGCAGCCCCTCGACCACTTCTAAAGCAAAGCTAGGGCCCGAGATGGCCCCGACCTTAATAGGCCCGGCGGCCTCGGAAATTAAAACCGAGGTCATGGTGGCAAAGGTGTCGTCTTCTATCCCTTTGCTAGCGGTCACGTGGACGGCCTCTAGAGGGGCGAGGGGTAAGATATTTTTGACAGCGCTCCTAAAAGCGTGACTTGGTATGGCCCAAATAATTAAGTTGGCCGCAGAGACGACTTGAGCGGGAATAGAAGAGATAGATAAGGAGGGGGGCAATTTAGCCACCGGGATTAAAGTAGGGTTATCCCGTTGCTCTTGCATTTCTTTAGCCTTTAGCTCGTTGCGAGCCCATAAGCTAACTTTGAGCCCTTGCCTAGCTGCCACAAGGGCCAAGGCTATCCCCCAGGCCCCGGCCCCGACGACAGCGACGTTGGGCGAGGAGGGAAAAGTAATAGAGGGCCAAGGGCCAGTTTTAGAAATAGTCATGCGCTTTTCCGCACGCCGATGGCTTGGTTATAGCCTCTAGCGCGACTTAGGGATAGAAATATTAATTGAGGCTAAAGCTTAAACAGTTCTTATTTTATTTTCTCATAGTCCAAACTTTTAAGGCTAAAAAAGAAGAAGCTGGCCATTCGGGCCTAGGTTTTTAGGCCGATTTAAGTCGAGTTTTAATCGCGTCTAGCCGATAAGAGGGTAAAAGGCGAGCTTTGGTTCTCGCCTTTATGATTACAAAAATTACCTTATTTCGAGGCGAAATTTCAGAAAAAACGAAGGCTAGCCCTCCTTGAGGTCTTAAGGATTATTAATTTTGTAACCGTTCACCAAGTCTTTTTTTCCCCACGTTGCGGCTGGTAGCGACTTTAGAGTTGTAATTAAGTTTTAGCATACCCTTAAGTTCTTAACATTAGTTCTTTTAACGTTTCTACTTAGCTCACTGCTCCAACCATATATTTTAACTTTGATTAATGTTAAAATTACTAAGCTCCTATAGGGGGCTACATTGCTGCGGTACGTGTCGTCCCTTTCAATAGGCTTGGCATCGCAGCGTTCACTCTTGTGAACGGGCCCTTAAACGTTCACATTTGTGAACGGACCCAATAGTAATTTGTAACTATTCAGGGGGGAATTTTTAATCGAACACATCTTCAAATTTAGCTGTTTCCAGTTTTAATCTAACCTAATTTTTCTTTCTTGAATTAATTTATTTGACGGTAAAAAAAATTATCTTTTGATGATGATCTTAAGATTTAAAGTAGCGTTTTTATTTAAATTCTAACTTTCTTACTTCCCGTTAAAATTCAGGAGTCCAAACTGAATTTTAGCATCATTTGGTTCTTACATGTTGTTTTTTTTCCTCCTACAAACAAATGTGGTCCTAAAGGAAACCATGTAGCCGGATACCTTTTCCTTAACTTTTGACATACGCAGAGCACGCTCCGCCTGCTTATTAGTGAAAGGATAAATCACGGCCGTGGTAAAGCGAAGCACGTCGTCCATGTGCTCGCTTAACCGTTCCAAAAGATTTCTAGCCTTTGTCTGTTTAGCTTTTCCTCTTTTGTCTGG
>JAITQT010000394.1 GCA_031288745.1 Deltaproteobacteria bacterium | reverse complement strand
TAAATTTTATCTTACGGAACTTTTTAGTGGATAAGGCTCCTAGGGGGATAATAGCCCCCCTTGGCGGTGACGTTGGGTAAAAGTTTTGAGCCCGGGCCCATCAAGACCCCTGGGCTAGTTACGCTATTGCAGCCCGTCTCTACCTTATCTCCTAAAACGGCTCCGAATTTGCGTCTTTTAACCTCTATTGTTTCTCCTCCCGCCTTAAAGCGGAAAGGGGCTTGGACCATTTTTAGGTTCGCAAGTTTCGTGCCTGCCCCTAAATTAACGTCGCCTCCCAAAAGGCTATCTCCTAAATAGGCGAAGTGACCGGCTTTGGCCCCTTCTAGCATTAATAAATTCTTAGCTTCCGTGGCGTGTCCAATAACGCAGCCTTTAAAGCTTAAAACCGAGCCTCTAACGTAGGCCCCTTGCCTAACTTCGGTTTCTTCTCCTATGATCGTCGGGCCCTTGAGCATGGCCCCAGGCTCGATTATAGCCCCTCGCTTAATTTCTATGGAATCGCCAGCTATATAGGCTCCAGGCATAACCAGGGCCGCCCCCTCTATTAGGTGTCCCTCTTTAAAGACCTTAAGTCCGTTATCTTCTTCCCACTCGACTCCAAAGATAGCCTCCCCCTCAATAAGCGCCGCAGCCTTGGTCATTAAGGGGCCTTCCGCCAATAGGGCGGAGACGTTAGGTTTAATCGAATCGCGGATAAAACCCTCAAGTAAGTCTAATATATCCCAGACCATATTAGAGGCGCTAAATAACGATTCCAGCTCCTCTTCCTTGGAGAGGGAAAAATAATCTTTGGCCTCAAACCAGCTCATAATCTATCCGGTAACACTATATTTGGCTCGTGATTTAAAATTCAACGCCTTTGATGGCCTTAAACCCTTGACGGTAGGCGTGCTTGATTTCTTTCATCTCTGTTATCGTATGGGCGTAATCGTAGAGTTCTGAAGGGCAATCGCGGCCGGTTAAGACTAAATTGGTCCCTTTGGGTAAATTTTCTATCAACTTGGCTACCCTCTCAACCTTGATAAGACCTTTAGCGAGAGCGATGTTGATTTCATCTAAGATCAGTAAATCGGCCTCTTCTTTAAGGCTCTCAGCCTCTTTCATCGCTTCCTCGACCTTAGCCAGATCGCTTGGGCCCGGGTTCCCCTTAACAAAACCTAAGCCTAAGCGCTTATAGATTAGAAGTTCGGGGCGCTCTGACATCAGGGTTTCTAAAAAGCGGCTCTCTCCGGTGGGGGAGGCTTTAATAAACTGCAAAAAAACCACCTTTTGCCCGTGGCCCATGGCTCTTACCGCTAGGCCGATAGCCGCGGTGGTCTTACCTTTCCCTGGGCCGGTGTTTATTAATACTAGGCTCTTTTGGCCGCTTTTTTGTTCTTTGGCGCTCATCGTTTAGCCGGTGGCCTTAATAAGGCCGCCTTACTCCTTTTTTGGTCATTTTCCATCCATAAAACACGGAGGCTTAGGCCTCCCTCTAAATTAAGGCCAGAGGGCTTGAAGGGAGGTTAAGCGATAGATCAGTTAAGGCTTTTAAGTTTAAGCTTGAGGCTCCCGAAAAGAGAGGCCTTTAGGGCTATATTTTTTTGGGGCTGGCTTGATAAATTTTAGGCCAAATTAGCCTTGGCCAGAGGCTCTTGTTTTTTGGAGAGTCTTGAGCTATAATTTAAAAAGTTACAAATAATGTTATAAAAATATGCTATAAAAATATAAATATCTAAATTTTTAATATTAGTTGTTAAGTTTTAAATCTTAAAGGCTTCTCAGCCTAAATTAGATCTTACCCTTGGGGCCAAGCTCGACTTAGGCCATAATTTAAATATTTCCGCTCGCCTCCCCCCAAGGCTCAAAAAAGTGAAGGATTAAACCCATGTGCGGCATTATAGGCCTTCTTTCGACAAATAACAACGTCGCCCCTCTTATTTTAGACGGCCTCAAACTTTTAGAGTATCGCGGCTACGATTCGGCAGGTCTAGCGGTCTTAGACCGTAGCGGCCGTTTGGTTCGCCGCAGAGCCTCAGGTAAGATAGCCGTTTTAGCTCAAAAGCTTAATCAAGAGCCCATCGAGGGTTTAGCCGGTATCGGCCACACCCGCTGGGCCACCCACGGGCCGGCCACGGAAACTAACGCGCACCCCCATTTAACCGAGCGAGTGGCCGTCATCCATAATGGCATTATCGAAAATTATAGAGAGATTAAAGAAGAGTTAATCGCGCTAGGTCACAATTTTGAAAGTCAGACCGATAGCGAGGTAGCCGCTCGCTTGATGGATCAAAAATTAAGCGAAGGCTTAAGTCCTCAGGAGGCTACCATTAGTTTACTCTCTAGGTTAGAGGGGGCCTTTGCTTTAGTCTTTCTTTTTGCCGGCCGCCCTGATCTCTTAATCGGGGCTCGCCGGGGCTCTCCTTTGGCCGTGGGCCTAGGGGGGAATATTTTTTGTTTAGGCTCAGATAGTCTAGCCGTGGGCCCCTTAAGCCAAAAGATTGCTTATTTGGAAGACGATGACTGGGTAACTCTTACCCCCAGAGGGGCAGTGGTGCGCGATCTTAGCGGGCGAGAGGTTAATCGCAAGGTCAGCGCCATAGATTCGGGCTTACAATTAAGCCTAGGCAAAAGTGGCTATCGCCACTATATGCTCAAAGAGATGCGCGAGCAGCCTCAGGTGGTGGGAGACACCTTATCAACTTTGCTAGATTCTTCCTCCTCTCACTTAACTTTACCCTCTCTCCCCTTCGAGCTTCACCGCGCCGCAAGACTAAATATAATAGCCTGCGGCACGTCCTATTACGCAGCTATGGTTGGTAAATACTGGATAGAGAGTTTGGCCTCACTAGCCGTCGATATTGATATCGCCTCAGAATTTCGTTACCGCCAGCCGGTTTTAACCGAGGGCTCGGTGAGCGTCTTTATCTCCCAAAGTGGGGAGACGGCGGACACTTTAGCCGCGTTAAGGCACTGTAAGATAGCGGGGCAAAGGTTACTTAGCGTGGTTAACGTAAAAGATAGTTCGCTCGCCAGAGAAGCTGAGGCCTCACTTTTAACGATGGCTGGACCTGAGTTTGGGGTGGCCTCCACCAAGGCCTTTACGGCCCAGTTAACCTTATTAGCCGCTCTGGCCATAGAACTTAGTCGCCTTAGAGGAAGGCTCTCCCAAATGGAAGAGAGCCGCCTTATAAGGCTTTTACTTGAAGCCCCAGCCCAGATGGCTGAGGTATTGGCCAAAGAAGATACCTTTAGGCGGATAGCTAAAAATTTGGTGGCCCCGGCTAGAGACGTCATTTATCTGGGCCGCGGTCATAACTATCCTTTGGCCCTAGAAGGTGCCTTAAAGCTCAAAGAGCTTAGCTACATCCACGCCGAAGGGTACGCAGCGGGAGAGCTAAAGCACGGGCCTATCGCCTTAATCGACGAGAGCGTCCCTTCGGTTGTTTTAGCCCCCACCGACCCTCTTTTTTCTAAAACTATGTCTAGCATAGAAGAAATTAGAGCTAGAGGCGGGCCTATCATCTTTATGGGCGATAGCCGAGGCTTTGATCGCCTCTCAAGTGAGCCTGAGGAAAGCGTAGTGCTAAACCAGGTCGATCCCTTTCTAGCCCCAATCGTTTACGCCCCGGCCGTTCAGCTTTTAGCCTATCACGCTGCTCTATGTAAGGGTACTGACGTTGATCAGCCTAGAAACTTAGCTAAGAGCGTTACGGTGGAGTAAAAAGACTACTATCAAGCGTTGAGCCGCTTAATTAGAGAGCGATAATGGCCCATAAAACCGCGGGAGCGGCTTTTTTAATTAGGGTCTAAAGTCGAGGTCTTTCTTAGGGCCCTTTAGGGCGCGATTTAAGCCCCTAAGATTGTGTCAGTTCACAAATGTGAACGTTTAAGGGCTCGTTCACAAGAGAGAACGCTGCGGTACCAAGCCTATTGAAAGGGACGAGACATACCGCAGTCATGTAGCCCCCTATAGGAGCTTAGTAATTTTAACATTAATCAAAGTTGATCGCAGCGCAAAAAGTCCCCTTTATCAATCCTTAAATTTGTAACATAGC
>JAITQT010000340.1 GCA_031288745.1 Deltaproteobacteria bacterium | reverse complement strand
TCGCAGCGCAAAAAGTCCCCTTTATCAATCCTTAAATTTGTAACATAGCCAAATTACTAGTTAATTTTTTAGACTATTTTTATTTTAAGAGGTTTTTGCGCTTCGATCATATATGGACTCCCGTCAGCGATGATTGCAGTAACAATTGTTTCTTTCTTATCGTTGTTACTCTCTTTCGCGCTATTCCGCTACAAGGGAAGCAGAACCAATCTGAGTATTTAGGAAGTAAAATATGGAAATCATCAGGCTAAACTTAAAATATGTCAATTTAAATAAATAATTTTAAATATAAAATATTTTTGGATATTTATTCCTATAAAATGTACTTTCTCTGAGCAAAGAAGAAATGGCTATACTTCGGACTGGATTGGGCGCAGAGGCCTGGTATTTGATGTCTACCTTCAGCTCGCTCAAGTATTTTTTTTTTTTCTTAAAATGCCGCGATGCTGACTTTGCCACCACGGTCGCTCCGCCATCGCCGCGCACCGCCTTCTATGCTATTTCCAGCGGGTCGGGACTGGGCGTTTTGTCTATATTACTGAACCATTTTCCGCCTCTAACGCCCCTCGCTAGCGTCTTTAACATCTTCTGAGTTCACACTTTAGTGGCTGGAGGTAAGCATCTAGCTTTGTTTAGCTCTTCTAGCGCTATCGTTTTGGTTTAATCCATGTAGCCACTCCTCTCATCCATCTTCCTACCCCCCTTCCCAAAGAGCAGCTTTACTATTGTGCTTCTATTGCTATGTAGGCTTGTCCGGTTTTCGGCACTATTTAAAGTTCTAACTCCCATCAAACTTTATGGCACGATGTAGTTCCCCACCTATCTCTCAATGCTTTTCGGACATTCCATCTCCAATCTCTTGATGTTCATGAAGTCGGATTGACTATGACGATTCGAGGGTTAACACATGTCTGTTATCCGGTCGCCAAAACCATCACTCTTCTACGAATCTAATCCGGTTGGCCCCCCCTAAACCGTTTACAAGCCAAAAAAAAACCCTCAATAGTTCGAGGGGCTTGGCTGGGGATCATTCGTTTCTTATTTGTTTTTGTTTTCTTTAATCAGAAAGGGCTACTCCTTTTCATCGCAGTAAGGTCATGATAGCGGCTTTGACAAATTATAAGTCTTTAGCTTCTCATTTCTAGTGGAAACTACGGCTAAATGTTTTCACGGCTTGGGGCCCGTTAATTGCCTATATAGCCATGGCTGTCAAGGCTAGCTGATATAATATTAACCCCCTAAGCGCACCGGAGAGGTTTCGTTTTAGGCCTCACATTAGAAATTTTTTTTCTTTAGGCAGGTAATTAGGTCAAATATTTAGTGATTGGCGCAGTTAAAGATTAAGGGCCAAATTCTTCTTAAATCCAGGCTAGAGTTATAGTTGAGCCATTGAGCTAAAATTGCTTGACATATAGATAATAGCGAGGTCATCAAGAATACAGGTTCCATAGTTCTAAAAAACTTTCCCTAGCCTCCCTTAAGATAGTTTTATCCGGTCCGCGACCGGCGTAGACCGCAAAGCCTGTTTGGCCTTCCTTGGTTAGAAAATGGACGGCTAGGCTGTCTCGGCCCTCGAAGTTTTTGGCCAGAAGAAAGATTTGGGATATTTTTTGGTATAGCAGATGGCCGTTTAAAGCAAATTTAGGATCGTGAATATTATACATATCTCGATTAAAAGTTCCCAAGGGTATAGGTCCTTTGACCTCGACCACCGCAGCTGGACTTACGGCTAAAAATAAGGCTGACGGCCAGAGGGCCAAGGTTTCCCAGAGACTCTTAAAATCTTCCGCCGGGGCCTTTCTAACCATTTGAGGAGGGAGGGCCTCTATGGCCTCAAGGTCGGTTAGCCCTAAGTCTCCGGCCATAATTGAAACGATAAAATACTTTCCTGAGTTTAGCCAATCAAGGACCTTAGCCTTTCTATCGACCGAAACTTTAGTAGTTCCCGTCGAAAGGCATTGGTACTCTCTTAAGACGCTTTGGGCGAATTGGGCTGCCTTTTCAAGATCTTCTCGGTCTGGGTGAAGTTCCGATTCGGCTAAGAGGGCGCTTTTGGCAAAACTAAAGCCAGAGCGAGGATGGGTTGGCGGAAGGCGGCGGGCCATGGCGATTATCTTTTCGTCCATCCGGCCTTGACAGTGAAAGGTTCCTAGGACATAACTGCCTAAAGCTTTTAGTTTTTCGGTAGTCTCCAGCGTAATTTTCTTAGCTACCCGCCCGTGGGGCCAACCGACCTGAGTGAAAAAGAAAGCTGCGTTGGCGCTCTTAACCCGCTCCATATATTCTTCCATAGGCTTACAAACTTTAGCTCTATCGACCCAAAAGCCAAAAAAGATAAGATCGAAGCCTTCCGGCTCTGGAGCTTCCGAGAGAGGACTCAATATAGTTCCTTGCGGTAGGCTCTCGGTCAGCGCCTCGGCCACTTTTTTCGTGTTACCGGTTAAAGAATGATAGACGACTAGAATTTTCATTTACCTTAGTCCAATTTAGAAGGGGGCCAAGAGTCGAGGGGCCCTTGGATTTAGTTTAATTTGAGTTCGCTTTGGCAGCAATTTAAGACCAAATGGCGGTCGTGGGTGATTAAAATGACCCGGCCGCCCTCGTGCGCTCTCTGTCTAACTTTCTCGGCGACCATGGAGAGGCGCTCGTCGTCTAAGCCAGCGGTTGGCTCGTCTAGTATCAAAAGATCGGCCTTTCTGGCGAAGGTGCAAGCTAAAACTAGCCTTTGTTTTTCTCCGCCCGAAAGAGACTGGGGGTGGCGCTGGGAGAGATTTTCCAAACCCCATTGGCTTAGGTAGTTTTCGAGATCTTGGGAGAAGGCTTTGGAGGCCGAGGCCGCTTGGGCTAACTCGGCCTGGGCAGAGTTCATGGCCAGCTGCCGCTCCGCATTTTGAAGGGCTAAGCTAGTAAGGGCGAGTCTATGGTTTTTAGAGGCTTTTCGACCTGAAAAAAATACGGCCCCAGCTGAGGGCTCAGCTAGCCCGGCTAAAAGACGAGCTAAGGTAGTCTTCCCGCTTCCGTTGGGCCCTGTCACGGCTAGCGCGCTCTCTTTAGGGAGCGAAAATCCTAAGTTAGTAAAGATGGTCTTTACGCCGCTTTTGTTTTTTTTGTCGTTAAAGGCGAAGCTAAGCCCTTCGACCCTAAAGGGTTGGGCCCCGTCGGGTGCGGGGGGAGGGGGAGGGGAGTCATCATTTTCTACCGTCGGCCTTAGGCTCCATTTTTGGGCCAAGGTTTTTAGGTTAATCACGCTCGTCTCTTTTAAATCTTTAAGGCGTCCGTTTTCAAGTAGCGCGGCTCGGTCAATAAGCTCTTCCAACCATTGCCAGCGGTGATCAGTAATAATTATGGCCGCTCCTTCCTTTTTGGCTTCTTTTAAACTCTCAAGCAAAACTTTGGTCGATTGGAGATCGAGATTAGAGGTCGGCTCATCTAAAAGGATTATTTTGGGTTTTAGGGCTAAGGCGCAAGCTAAGACAGCTTTTTGCTTTTCACCGCTCGATAACAGATGGACTGGGCGTTCGGCTGCCTCTTTAAGTTCGCTTTTTTCATACCAGAGTTCCAAAAGTTCTCTGGCCTCCCTCTGGTCCACCCCTCGGCACTCCAAGGCCAATAGAAAATCATCTTTAGGTGTTAAGGCAAAAATCTCCCTATCGGGTTCTTGGAAAACGGTTTTAACGCTTTTCGCGATGGAAAATAGATTTTGAGTTAAAATTGATTGGCCCTCCAAAAGGATTTCGCCTTCAATTTTAGCCCCGTAATAGTTCCAGCCAAGTCCGTTAATTAGCCTCGCTAACGATGTCTTGCCGCTTCCGCTATGGCCGGTCACGAACAAGGCCTCCCCGTGGTTAACGGTGAGATTAAGCTCCGCCAAGGCCGCCACCTCTGATTGAGGGTATCTTAGGGAGAGGTTTTTTATGGAAAGGAGTTCGCTTACCAAGGGATAACCTTTTTAATAAACAAAAGAGTGTCTTTGGAAGAAAGGAGAAGGCAGGCGATTAGAGTGACGATCGCCGCGGCTAGGGCGGGAGCGTCTTTTTTGGTAACAATAGGTGGTCTTGGCCAAAAGAGGGCCGAGCGTCTTAACCCCCTCATCTCTAGGGAAATCGCCAGATCGTCGGCCGCAGCTAAGGTTCTAAAGGTCATGGGCACGAAAAAACCCCTCCATAATATCCAAGGCCTGGTAAAAAAGGTTTTGAGGAGTGATTTTCTGGTTCTAACCATCAAGGCATCTCTAACTAGGTTAATCTCGGCTAAAAAGGCCCCGATAAACCTAAGGACCACCGTAAGGGGGATAAAAAGCCAGTCGAACTTTACGGCGGCACCTATTAGAGAGGAGATTTGGGAAGTGGGAACACGGAAGGCTAGAGAAAGGGCTAAATTAGCCGAAACCGACATCCTGAGCATGGGGATGATGGTATAGGCCATAGTTGCGTTTAGGCCCGGAGCGGGCCTGGCCCCGCCGAAACTTCTAAAGCTTGGGGTTAGCACCACTCCGGATAGGCAAATTAAAAGGAGAAGGGCTAAGATTAAGTGGATTTTTATTAATAACCTCGGCCCTAATAATATATAAGCCCTTATGAAGGTAATTAAGACTAAAAGGGCTAAGGGCGGCCAGGTGCGCAGATAGAGGGCTAACATGGAGCCAAAGAGGCAAAAGATTAAGTTTACGAAGGCACTGGGTTCGTTTTCGGGAGAGTATGATTGGTGCCCATTAGCCATTAATGAAGCAAGCACGTTTAAGCTCCTTAATGAATAAAGGGGCGTAAAAGCAACCTAAAGCGGTTCCGCATAACCCCGGTACACTCATAATTAAAAAGGGCCAAATCATCCCGACGCTTTCTCTCATATTGAGATAGACCACAAATAGTCCCGCCGCTCGCTCGACTAAAGTCATTAAAAAGACTCCCGCGACTATCGAAATAGTGCGTTCTCTTCCGGCTAGGGAGATAAAACTCTCGGCCGCCAAGCCTCCTAATAGAAGGATCGGAAGGGTTACGATGCCTATGGCCATGATCAGAAAGGAGGTCAAAGCGCCGATTAGGATAGCCAGCGTTAGAGCCCCAAAGCGTCTAACTTTATGAAGGAGAACGATATATAAAATCGCTACGATCATAGCCCTGACTGTAAGGCTTATGGGATTCATACCTCCGAGAGCGAAAACGGAAATTAGGCCCAAGGCCCTGGCCAGGGCAGCGATTAGCCCCACTATAACGAGATCGCGAATATCCCATGGTTTTTTTTTTATTACGCTAATGCCCATTTTTGGACCTTTTTTTAGGCTGCCTTAGCGGCCTTTTGTTTTAGTTTTTGGTCTTTTGAAGGCCTTCCGCAGCCGCGTTTCTAAGGAGAAATTCGATATTAGGGCTCCAAAACCAGCCGGCTTCCGTTAGAGAGTAACCGTTGGGCTCGACATTAAATAGTCCAGCCTTTACTAACGGCTCTATCGTGGGCTCTAAAATCTTAAATAGAGCGCTAGACGTTTCTAGCTCGTCTTTGGTTTGAAGTAAACCTTGGGAAAGGTCTAAGGAAATTCTATCTAAGAACTCAAAATAGGTGGCCTTGGGGCTAAAGAGGGTTAGCGGGGCGTCGTTTTTAGCTGATGTTTCGTAATGATCCAAATCGCGAGTGATAACCCAGCTCCGGCCTCGGTGATAGCCCCCCGCGCCTATGCCCATGGGGATGATAGAACGGCGAGAGGCGGAAAGGTGGTTATAGACATTTCGGTCACCTAAAGGCGGGGCGAAGTGGGCGGCCGAGATCCTAGACCAGCCTAAGGCCGGGAGGATTTGGTTGGCTAAACGGCGATATGGAGCCGCTTGGGCGAGCGTTAAAGGCTTTAGAGAACCCTGAGGTCCCATTTTTTTGGCTAGATTTGATTGCGGCGGAATTTTAAGAAGATAGACGGCTAAACCCTTGGCCCCGGTTTCGGTTGCGGCTTTTAAATCGCTTTCAAATATTTCTAGGCTCTGCCCCGGAAGGTTGTGAATCAAATCTATAACCGTCAGCCCTTTGAAATTTAAAACAGCTTCTTTAACTTCCTTAAAGGGCTCGATAGAGCGCCTACCGACCGCGCCTCTAACCTCTGGGTTAAAACTTTGAACGCCAATAGAGAGGCGGTTAACGCCTCCGCGGGCGAGGATATCTATTTTTCGAGGCGTTAGAGTGGAGAGGCTAGCCTCAAAAGTGAACTCGCTTTCTTCGATCATAGGAAGGCTTTCGTCGATAACCGCGAGTAATAGAGAAAGTTCTTCTTCGCTTAAAATCGTGGGCGTACCTCCGCCGATATAGAGGGCCTTAAGCCTAAGGCCAAGTTTTTTTAGTAGGGCCCCACGGGCTCTAACGTCGGTAACAAGGGCTAAGAGGTAGCGCTTAATGAGCGCGGTGGAAAAAGGGAGCTTAAAAAAACCGCAGAAATCGCAGATAGTGGGGCAAAAGGGGATGTTTAGGTAGGCCCCGCACTCTTCCGCGCCAGCTAAGAAATCTTCCCAATCTAAGTTGACCTCCTCTAAGGGCAGAAATAAATCCATCATCGGCCCCTGAGGGACTAACCTATCGAAGGCTAGAGCAAGCGGGTCGTCGGTAAGGCGGGGAGTTAACGAGAATTTAGATGGGGTCATTCTTAGTTCTTAAGCCCCTTACGGCTTTTAGGCCATAAGGGGGATTTTTGGTTAATTGAAGTTATAAATCGCGCCTAGGTAGAAAGCTCTACCCGGCAGAGGATAATCGTAAGAGACTTCGTAGTATTCATCGAAGATGTTATTGATTGAGGCGACCAAAGAGAGGCGGTTTGGGCCCCATTCCACTATTTCTTTTTTTATGAGAAGATTGGCGATACTCCAACCTTTTTGCCACTCGGGGGAAGACATAGCGCTAACGAGGTTGGAAGTCCTTTGTTTAGCCTTGGTTAGGACGTTTAAATCGACTAAAAGACCTTGTTCGAGGGCCGAGAACCTTAAGCCGTTAGATATGTAATAATTAGGGATTTTAACAATCTGCTTTCCAGCCGACTCTCCGGCGGTGTATTCGTTTTTAAAGAGCCAGGTGCCTCGGCTGTAAGGGATAAGGGATACGCTCCAGTCAAAGGTTTTACCCATATCCCAAGATAAATCCCATTCTAAGCCCACGGTTTTAGCCCGATCGGAATTGGTGTACTGAGCGGTGCTTACGTAAGCGGTCGTTGGTTCGGCTGGGTTTGGGAAATAGACTCTTCGGCCTGCCCATCTATTTTGACCTGGGTTGGTTGACATAGAGGTATTGAAGACTGGAGGTTGAGTCTCCTCGCGATCGATCTTATTTTTATATTTGGCGATAAAGGCGGTTAAACTGGCTCTAAAACCTCTATATTCGACATCGGCACCTAGTTCAAAGGATTCACCCTCCTGAGGTTTTAAGTCGAAATTTGGAACTACCCAGACCCCAGTGGCCACAAAGGGTGGATTCATCATAGAGAAACGTCCGATCATGGCGTTACCTTCAGCGAATAGCTCCTGAGCGGCCGGGGCCCTATAGGCCCTGGCGTAATTGGTCCGAAATTTTAACCAGTCTGTTGTCTGGTAGCTTAAACCAAGCGATGGCGTAAGGACGCTATCGCTAAAAGTATGCCCGCCTTGGTCGTCGGTCTTGTTTTCGTAATGGTTAAACCGAAGTCCTCCGGTTAAGGCTAGCGAATCGTCTACAAATTTTACGGTTCCAATCAGGTAGGCACCCAGATCGGTGTACTTAAAGTTTTTAAGAGAGCTGGAAATTTTGCTTTCGTAATCGTAATTGTTCCAATCGAAACCCAAAGAGACGGTCGTATTAATGGAATCGAAATCTCCTGTGATCTGGGCCTGCCCGCCCTTCATATCGTTAAGGTAACCGGTCAGGTAGTGAGAAGTGTTGTCGTGACCGTAGAAGTATCGTGCGCTCCAGCTCAATGGTCCGCTTTCCATCTTCCCGTCGTAGGTAAGATCGAGAAGTAAGGTGCGGCCGTTTATACTGGCAAAAGAACTCGGTCTTGCCGCTCCCGGCCTGGTGCTTGCAATACCGCCGGGAAAGCCGTAGTCGTTTAAGTCGATGTGAGTAAAGATCAACCCCAGGCGATGAAGATCGTTAAAAGTATAACCCGCATTAAGGCTAACTTCGGATTTAAGGTTAATCGCTGTTCCCTTAAATATTTCCCCTCTTCCGGTCTCATAAGGGTCGTTTTGGTGCATAGCATAGTAGCCGAAGGCATAGTCAAAGCCGCTGGTTTCTCCGTTAAGACCTAGCCCACCGTCTAAACGGCCAAAGGAGCCGACTCCAGCGTTAACGTAAGCCGAAAGGTCTCCCGAGCCTTTTTTGGTTATGACGTTAACAGCTCCGCCCATGGCTGAAGAGCCGTACTGAAGGGCCGCCGGACCTTTGATTACTTCGATTCTTTCAATGTTTTTGCTTGGGAAGCGCAACATGTTTGAAGTGCCGATTCGGTGTCCGTTAAAAAGCATCAAGACATCGGATTGAGTGTCGGTGCCGGTTAGATTACCCGTCATTCCGCGTATGACGACCATGCCACCTTCCGGGTATTGGCGATCGACTATGACGCCCGCTTCTTCTAAAAGCTTACCTAAGTCGTAATCTGGGTGCCTCTCTATCTCTTCTTGAGTGATGATGGTTGGCGCTATGGGGAGATCTCTTATTTTTTCGTCCGAGCGAGTGGCTGAGATAACGATAGTGTCTAGCTTTGAACTCTGGTCGGAATTTTGGGCGTAGGAGAAAGAGCCGGAAAAAAAAGTTAAAAGAGCTACGACAAGGACCAGAGAGAACGGAAGGCGGGCTTTAAAAATTGAGCCCGGCTGGGGGAAGAAAGAGGGCCAGTAGACCTTGACTTTTGGCAGATAGGGTGGAAAAGAGAATTTTAGTTTGCCATCGCGAGAATTACGCATAAATCGACCTCCGAAAAAAATAAAAGAAAATTTTTCCAAAACGCCTCCTTATCAGAGGGTCATGGCGTTTGAGGAGGATAAGGAAGAGGCGCGACCGCGGAGGCGCAAAAAAAAAACGCGAGCGGCAAAAGCGCTCGCGCCTAAAAAAATTGGCGCAACCTTACGCCGCAATCATCCGTCCCCTGATTGCGTGGGGAAAACAGACCTCCCGTATAACTCAAGTATTCTGGCTTGTCCAACCTCGCCGCCTTCCCACGACTTAAGGTCGCAGTGGCTAAATTGGCGGGGCGGCCCGAGAGAGGCTCTCGGGTTAAAGACTCACAGCAGTGGGGCTGCTCCCGTTTTTAACGGGATTCCATGAGGTCGCGATGAAATATCGCGGATAATACGGGGAAAGTAGTCTACTTTCCTAGAAAATTAATGATTAAAAAAGCGAAAAAAAATTATCATGAAAACTAAAAAGTGTCAACAAAAAAGTTTAAGGTTATTTTTTTATGGTTACTTTGTGCTAGTTAACACGATTTTAATAGAATATAAAACCATGGACATCTAAATAATTGACATATCTAAAGACTATAGCTATAGAATGCCGAGCGGTAATTATAATAGCCAGATTTTTTTATGGCGTTTGCTAGCGATAGCAACCGGCTTTGCTTAAGTGACCTTTAATAGGGGCAGCAGCTTCGATGAAACGTCTCGCCAAAAAGGTAGACAAGACACCAGAAAAAGTCAAATAAATGACTAAGGCTCCCTTCTATCGTAAAAAGCTAGGCAGCAGGTTAGGCGCAAAAAATCTTAGGTCGGAAAACGGTTGGATAGTGTCGACGGCCTCAAAAAGCCGCATGGAATAAGCTATCGTAGGGCGGGAGAGCTTTTGGTGCCAAGGGGAGTGTCGGCTCGTAGAGGAAATTGATAAAATCTGGCGGAGGCGCTGTAGGTTTAAGGACGAATGGACTTTTTGAAAAATTACTGGTTAGTTTATAGGTGAATGGAAGTGCAAGCGTGGTAAAATCTAATAATGAAATGAGGATTTCCGCTACTTTAAGAAACATAAGGACCCTTTATGCTCGGATAGCTGCTGCGTAGCAAGTTGTTTGCGCCGAGATAGAGTGATTTGTTAATGGTAAACGAGTCATCAAGAAGTCTAATGAAGAAATTAATAACGTTCGGGTTAGCCCTGAGATGGAAAAGAAGCAAAGCTTAAAAGTTAAGCCTAGGTAAACTATCGACTATTTTAAGGGTCTCTAAACTTACTGTGATAACGCTAAGCAAAAGATCGAGTACGTATCGCGGATTTTTTCTCTCGTAAGCCCAATCGTTAGGATCGTTAATCAGGCCGCTACCCTTGTCTACTTTAAC
The DNA here is from genome assembly GCA_031288745.1 of Deltaproteobacteria bacterium. Classification (GTDB taxonomy): domain Bacteria; phylum Desulfobacterota; class Desulfarculia; order Adiutricales; family Adiutricaceae; genus JAITQT01. The sequence continues at coordinate 360 of JAITQT010000340.1, read as the reverse complement.
TTGGTAACGATCTAATATCCATTCGATAGCTGAGCGACCGTTTACAACGTATTGATAGGCTTTTAAGGGGATACCGGTAATCCTAATGGCCCGGTTATATTGAATGGCCGTCCTATTATTATTTATAAACCTAATTTTATCCACTAAAAAATTGCCTGATTCCGCTCCGGTAACCGTTACCCCTGAATAAAGGGGCGCTGTTTCGTAATTAAGATGGAGTTCGGCTAAATCGCGTCCAGCTTGGGAGAAAGCCCAAAAATCATCGGCTTGGTCCACTAATGGCAATCTAGGCAAGCTTTTTTTAAGATCGTCTGAAAAAGTAGTGCGGTAATCTTCAGAATGAAGGAAGCCGTAGACATA
>JAITQT010000337.1 GCA_031288745.1 Deltaproteobacteria bacterium | reverse complement strand
TATGTCTACGGCTTCCTTCATTCTGAAGATTACCGCACTACTTTTTCAGACGATCTTAAAAAAAGCTTGCCTAGATTGCCATTAGTGGACCAAGCCGATGATTTTTGGGCTTTCTCCCAGGCCGGACGCGATTTAGCCGAACTCCATCTTAATTACGAAACAGCGCCCCTTTATTCAGGGGTAACGATTACCGGAGCGGAATCAGGCAATTTTTTTGTGGACAAAATTAGGTTTGCAAATACTGTAGACAAGACGGCCATCCAATATAACCAGGCCATTAGGATGACCGGCATCCCTTTAAAAGCCTATCAATACGTTGTAAACGGTCGTTCGGCCATAGAATTGATTTTAGATCGCTACCAGGTTAAAGTAGACAAAGATAGTGGAATTAAAAATGATCCTAACGATTGGGCTAAGGAACACGACCAGCCTCGATATATTTTGGACCTCTTGCTTCGCGTTATTACCGTGAGCTTGGAGAGCTTAAAAATAGTCGAAGGATTGCCTAGACTTAATTTTTAATTTTTTGTTAGTTTTTCGGCTCACACCAATAAATTTGGTAGGATTTGCAAATTTGATCATTAGGAAAAAAACAACTCTGTTATCGGAGGTGAGCAAGAGTCATCCTCTTCAATTTTTTGGGTAGCTCTTAATACGTAACCGTTCACAAGCCCTCCCAGAAGGCCTAATGCGCTTTGAGATTTTAGCAGCGCCTTCTATCGGCTGTTACGCCCATTACGGCCTCGACGAAAAGGAAATCGCCTTTATCGAAGAAAAAGTCATGGCGATGGAGTGATAACGGAGGGCTTAGAGTTGATTATCGAGAGGAATATCTTTGAAAACTATAGGCTGATATAACATGCCGATTTCCTTGTCAATGCCGAGATGAACATTTTTGTCGGCGATAATGATTCTGACAGGAGTACTTTGTTAGAGGCAATAGCACATCTCACGTTAAGGAGGTTGAATGGGTTCGTTTGAGCGGAAACTAAAAACGAATCTGTTCAATAATGAGGTTCGGCGGCATCCTTCAATAAAGAGTGGAACTTTATTCGGGGGGCAGGTTAGACGTTAAACATTGAGTAATAATTTGAAATAGTAATCGTCTTGCCACATTCTGTATCAAGCTTTCCTATTGTTTTGGCTATATAGCGAGGATATCCGTCTGCTTTCTAAAATAATGCGATAGCGATAGAGGTATTTCTCTCCTTTTGATCCTGCTGATTTGTCATGAACGACCTTCACAGCGGGGATAATCGCCCCCGCCTCAAGACCTTTAGCCAGAGCTGGTTTGAGTGTATGCAGGCCCCCCACTGGCCGATATGGCGATGAAGCTTTCTTGTTTGGCATTCAGCGCTATCGCAGAGGCTGCGAGCGCGTGTTCTGGTAAGGTCAGATTAAGCATAAGTATTTCCGTGAAAGATAGTAGTTTTAAGATATAATTCTTTCTATTGACGGATTATTTTCCGTTTTATTGCTCATCCTTAACCTCTTCTAGCCATTGCGCGTTTTTGCCGTCTTTAACGCCTGTAAAGGCGACATGGGGGGCAAGTTCGGAGAGGCACCTGCTGGCAGCTGGGGCACTAGAGCACGTCCCCCGCCTTGAACTCTTTAACCTTCCCATCCGCTGTGCCCGCTAGGGCAACGCCGAAAGTTACGATGAGATGTTGTCCAGTGGGATGAGTCTGCCAGAGCGATCGGGTGCCAGGCTCGAAAGTGACGTAGGCCGCGGTGAACGGGGCCGATTCGTTGTCGTTGAAAATAGGGGCTACCTTGACGTTGTCGGTGAATATTTTCTCCGAGCCTTTGACTGAAGCGAGCGTTCCCGCCCTAGTAATGATTTGGGCCTTTCCAATCGTTTTATCGGCTCTAATGGCTTCGGCGATAAAGATAATGGCGACTCAAAGGACAAAGGCGGACATGACAAGAGATTATGTTCATGTTAAATTTTACTTGTGAAATATATGGCGGCTCCCTTTGGAGCACATCGAAACTAGGTTGTCGCAGAAGCGCATGGCTCAGTTATTTTTAGGGCTAACGATTACCTAGGCGGAACCAGGCAAATTTATGCTGGATAAAATTTGCTTTGTTAGTAATGGCTACAAGATGGTCGTCAAAATAAAACCAGGTCACCAGAAAAGCCGACAGACATTATTTTTAATTTTTACCTTAAATATCAATAAGATTAGAGGCCGATTTTACGGAGCCAGGAGTCTATATCGTTTCCTAGAGAACTCCCCCCGTCGTAATGGACTGATAACCCATCCAAAATAGTTGACCGCGGGGCTAACTTAGCAATAGCGCTGACGCTTTGACCAAGGCGGCCCCCGCCGTGGCTGCAAAACGGGACTATCGTTTTACCTGAAAGATCGTAACCTTCCAAAAACGAGGCTATGGGCATAGGTATAGAGGCCCACCAATTGGGATAGCCGAGAAAGATAACGTCGTATTTCGAGATATCATCGACTAGGTTTTTTAACTCTGGCCGCGCTTGGAGCCTTTGGTCTTTCTGGGCTTGATCAAGACATTCGTTGTAATTTTTGGAATAGGCCTTGACGGGTTCTATTTCGAAAATATCGCCGCCGGTTTTCTTCTGAATTTCTTTGGCGATACCGCGAGTATTGCCGCTCCAAGAAAAATAGGCCACTAAAATTTTTTTTGCGCTGGGCGGCTCATCGGAGGCGTTTGAAGCGCTAGCCGCCGCTAAAATAATTGCCGCCAAAAATAAAGTGATTAAAGAAAAATTCACAATAAATCTCCTCTTGATAAGCGTTAATTGGCGTTGCGGGCGAGACGAAAGCCAAGATTAAAACTAGAGTTAGAAGGTGGAGTTGAGGCGCGGTAAGCGGAACGAAGATGTTTGGCAAAATCATTCCAGCCGCCGCCGCGATTGACTCGGAAAGAACCTGAACTAGGGCCGGTTGGGTTGGTTAGCCTATCGCCCTCGTAGCTTGCGTACCAGTCCCAGCACCAATCCCAAACGTTTCCGTGCATATCGAATAAACCCCATTTGTTGGGAGCGAAACTTCCCGTTGGTATAGTTTCACCTCTATATACGCCGGGCTTAGTTTCCAATTGAGACTGAAAAAAATAATATGTTTCTATCATGTAAGGATAATGCCCGTAATAATTAGCTTCATCCGTGGTTATACTTTTGTCAGTGTTAAACGGTGAGCTAGTGCCGGCACGGCAGGCGTATTCCCATTCGGCTTCAGTCGGGAGTCTATAACCGGAGGCCTCTCTATTCCAAGCAACGTTGTCACCATTTATAACGTAAGCGGGAGTAAGTCCCTCCCGAAGGCTTCTAGCGTTACAGTATTTGATGGCCTCAAGCCAGGTCACGTTTTCAACCGGTCGATCGTCGCCTTTAAATCTACTAGGGTTATGGCCCATAAGCTCTCGATACTCTTTTTGACTTACTTGGTATTTGGCAAGGTAAAAATCGCTCAAAGTAATTTTTCGCTCGCGCTCGTCTTTTTCGCGCCAGGCCTCCGTTTCGGGGCTACCCATGATGAAAGTTCCTCTTTTTATGAGAACGAGGTCGTTCGAAAGGCTATCGTGGGCCATAGCTATACCTGAAACGAACGTCGAGATGAAGCATAAAAGAAAAATTATCACGAACGCCTCCATTTTAAGTAGATTAAGTTTCATAAATGGTTGCCAATATAAGGTAGAGTTTCAAGTATAAGAATTAGGCACCTTGGCTAAACATTTTTTTCTAATGAGCTTTAAGGCGTAATAAGAGGAAAAAACGCAAAGAGCGAAAATCGCTAGAGTGTCTAAAAAATAGTAAGCGGTAGGTTCTTCATAGTTCCAAAAGGTAAAGCGGTTAACGAGAAACATATAAGACCACAACTCGCGTTTAACAAAGGCATAGGTACCGTAAAAGGAGATTAAAATTGCCAAGGCTTTAAGAGTTCGCCAAAGCTCTTTTAAGTAGTTTAGGGGCTGCTTATTAGCCTTGTTATTTGATCCTAGGAAAATATTTAAGTGCGAGCCAAAATGGAGACCTATAAAGATAAAGCCCCAATAAGAGGCGAGTAAGTGCGCTGTTCTGGAAAACGAGGACGGCCCGCCAAGCCTAAGAAATGAAAAAACGTATTGCGACATCATCGGCCCGCTAACGACTAGAAAAAAAACTGAAAACAAAGCGAGAAAATTAAGCGCTGTCCGCACTATCCTTAAGGCCCCGTAGTCACCCTTAAATAGATTGGCGTACCACCGTGCGTTTAAGGCGTTGTGGGTGATGACCATGGCTAAGAAAGAGGTGCCGAGCCATTCGTGAACTAAAAAGCCCGTGCCTTGGCAAGCCATCAAGGCCGTAAGCGTAATTAACATCAATAGGTCGATAATCTTTTTGAAAGTAGTTTTTAGTTTAATCGTCATTTTAGGATGCCTCGCGCTTAGCACCTTAAGGTTTGGAAAAGACGAACTTTAAACCGTTGATTCCGCGACCAAGTTAGCGTCTGGCGATAGCCTCTCTGATAAACGAAGAGGTAAAAACAATTAAACCCTGCGCTTATCTAGACTGCGGAAGTTATGACCTAAGTTCTAACCAGCTAAATGGTGGAATATTTCAGAACTTTATAGCTTGCTATATTATTTGAAGCCTATCTACTAGGGCTTGACCTTCATGTAGAGAGGCACCATAGGTTATCACTTGACCGTACGTTGGGCTAGGGTATATTATCGGTTAATCGATCGTCTAGGTCAAATACTTATGCGACAGGGCAAAAGCGTCAAAATTTTTTTTTAAACCGCTTTTACTGGCATAAATATTGCTTGCCGTACCATCCCGTTGATGA
>JAITQT010000148.1 GCA_031288745.1 Deltaproteobacteria bacterium | reverse complement strand
GAAAGAACTAAAGAAAGAGTAGCCATACTCGTTGACGAGTACGAGGACCCGATTCATGACGCGATTAACGATCTAGAGCTAGCCAAAATACATCGCCAGGTTCTTCTTACTTTTTATACGTCTATTAAGGCGCTAGCCGATGGAGATATGACCCACCTTGTTTACGTTACCGGGAAGACCAAGTTTACCCAAACCTCCATCTTTTCCTCCTTCAACAACTTATCTGATTTGACTCTTAATCCCGACTACAATGCCGCCTGCGGTTTCACTCTAGAAGAGTTTGAGACCTATTTCTCCCAATACCTACTGGGTATGCTTAAATACAACCAATCAAAAGGATTTATGTCGGCTACAGCTAGTCTTGAAGAGCTAAAAAATGACATTATCAACTACTACGATGGATATTCCTGGACAGGGAAGACACGAATCCTTAACCCTTTTTCGCTCATAAAAATGCTTGACCTCAAATGGCTCAAGCCCTACTGGTTCGATCCGTCCACCCAGTCTTTTATAATTGAACTATTAAAGCGCAAAGAGCGCGAATTTGAGTTTCCGGTAAATCCCACGATGTCTACAAACTCACTTAGTGCCGTCGACCTTGATAATATCAGGCTTATTCCGATTCTGTTCCAGATGGGCTATTTAACTATTGAGAAGATACTTAAACCCGGCGAATATCTTTTAAGGCGTCCCAACAAGGAGGTTAACGAAGCCATAGAATCGAAGCTATTTAACCTTTGGCTTGGTCAAACGACTTAAACCGTAAACAAGCTTATTGAGCGGCTCCGAGTAACCCTAAAGAAGTTGGATTCAATTTCTCTAGCGGTTTTTTTCAGGATATCCTCGCTTGGATCTCACAGGAGGCTTAAAGCCTTGGAAGGGGTGCTCTAGGCTATCATTCATACATTGATTCGGCCCTGGAGGCTATGTATGCATTAAGGTCGTTTCAGAAGTGACGGAATCGGAAGGGGTAATAGATTTTCTAATAACCACTAGAAAGGATACAGTTTTCGTCTGCGAGTTTAAATACTAGAAATTAGAGCTTAAATAAAACGAGACTTAGAAGCCATGGAGGCACTTAGGCCTGTTTTATTACTTAAAGCCCTAAATAAGATCAAACAACAAAGCTTTTTTATTTTATTTATTACATATAAAAATAATTTGCTACTTTTTAAAATCTTCTTATTTTTGGGATTTTTACTCTTTGAGCAAATAAGACGAAAGAGCAAATTAACGAACGTGCTTTTGGAGAGCTATTGAAGAACTTTTTTTCTACAAACAGAGAACCTTGTTCCTCTCTCTAACCAAGCTCTTTTAGCTTAAACACTGAAAAAAAGTTAAAATATGCGAGCTAAAAGTTAAGTTTTTTATCTATTAATCTTTATTAAATACATAAATATTATTATTTTTTTAATTACTATTTATACCTAGTTATGAATTTAAAATATAATCTTCCCTCGTTTTTGTTTGATAATTTTAATATATCAATTTATTAGTTTAAAACGTCGATAAATTAAAAATAAAAAAATCTACCATTTCAGACAGATTAGTTAAATATTTTAAATTATTTATTAATTATATTTCTATATCATAACCTTACTTAAAAAATTTAGTTTTCGAAATTGTAACCGTTCACCAAGTCTTTTTTCCCCACGTTGCGGCTGTTAGCGACTTTCGAGTTGTAATTAAGTTTTAGCCTACCCTTAAGTTCTTAACATTAGTTCTTTTAACGTTTCTACTTAGCTCTCTGCTCCAACCATATATTTTAACTTTGATTAATGTTGATCGAAGCGCAAAAACCTCTTAAAATCAAAATAGTCAAAAAAAATTAACTAGTAATAAGGCTCTGTTACAAATTTAAGGACTCATATAAGGTAACTTTTTGCGCTTCGATCAATGTTAAAATTACTAAGCTCCTATAGGGGGCTACATTGCTGCGGGAGGTGTCGTCCCTTTCAATAGGCTTGGCACCGAGCGTTCTCTTTTGTGAACGGGCCCTTAAACGTTCACATTGGTGAACGGACACAATTAATCTGAGCAAAATTGCGACTTTTTAAATTCTGAATTCCTGATTCTTCGCTCGTTCTTAAGTTTTTAGGCTAAGCTTATGAAAGATCGAAGCGCAAAAACCTCTTAAAAGCACAATAGTCTAAAAAATTAACTAGTGATAAGACTATGTTACAAATTTAAAGACTGATAAAGGGGACTTTTTGCGCTTCGATCATGAAAGAGCTTATGGCGCGCTCGCTTAGTTTGAAAAATATTGAGTCTCTAAGGTACGAGGCCAATTTTCTCCCCTAAATAGTTACCGTTACGTAACGAATCTAAAAAAAACCTCTTGATAGGTCCTAACCCGATAGAGCATTTTAAATAAGGTCTTGAAAAAAAATCTACCTCCTGAAAAATATTATGATATAATTAATATTGATAGAGGCGCAAAAACCCCCCATTTTTTGGTTAGGTCAAATGACTATAAATACTATAAGCGACAATTTTCTTCAGCCAGCCGACCTTGACAAACTTAAGATAGTGTCACACCAAAGGCAACATCTAGCTGGCTTGGTTAGAAGTGATAAAAACCAGATAGCCAAGATATTTACCAACGCAGGGGTTCGGCTTGAAGCTTTAGTAAGTGACATGCCTGAGGCTGCTGTTATGAAGATGGCTGAATGTCTCATTAATGGCGGAACCCCACAGCAAGCCCTACAAGCCGCTGGAGATCATAGTTTAGAAGCTTCCAATGAAGAACTGCTCTATTCTCTGGAAAATGACTTAACCGATTCTCACCGTTTATCGCTTAAGACGACCCTAACCCATATACGTGAGGTTAACGTTCATATCCAAGAATTGGACGATCATTTATTGGCCGGCCTTAAAGACTACCAGTGGGCCATCGAACTGCTACTAACGTTACCTGGCATAGATCTCATGGCCGCGGCCTTGCTCTTGGTAGAAATCGGGACTGATATGTCTAAGTTTGGTTCGCTAAAAAAATTAGCCTCATGGGCTGGTCTATGTCCTGGTCAATATGAGTTGGCCGGCAAAAAATACTTTGGACAGACCCGTAAAGGCAATATGTGGCTAAAAGGTATTTTAATCGAAGCCGCCCATGCCGCCAGTAAAACCAAAGATTGCATGTTCGAGCAAAAATACAATGACTTAGCCGTAACAAGGGGTAGCGAACTTAGTATTATTGCTATAGCGCACAAGATGATTCGAATCATCTTTAAGATGCTTGAAAACAAGGAACCTTACAACGAAAAAGTTTTGACTATGAGGAAATAATGGTCAAACGTAACGCTCCTAGATGGATCAAAGCCCTCAAAAAGTCAAAGCTGTAACTTCCTTACTTCCTTAATCATATTTTTTGGATGCTTCTTTCAATTAAGGTGACGATAGAGGTATGTATGAGGTATAGGCGCATTTCACGGTAAAAACAGTTATTTCAAGTAGTTAATAGCCCCGTCTAAACTAACTTTTAAACTCTAACTAGCTTAAAATCTAGAACCAATGGCCACAACTGCCGGTACTGAATTACAAACGATACTAGAATCAATTACAACTACCTCCGGCTAGCAAACCCTCAGCTCTCATAACCCTGGTTTCATTGGTCAGGGTGAGCCCTAGCCCATGAAGAATTCTAGAAGTAAATTGAGGATATATGATAAAAGCTACTGAAAACTCTCTGTCAAAAGTATTTAGCTCTGATTATTGTTATGAAATACCTCCGTATCAGCGACCGTACGCATGGACTGTAGAAGAGACGTCTGCTTTATTTGACGACTTGATAGACTTTTACAACCAACAAAAAGATGACAGTTATTTTCTCGGAAGTATCGTCCTAATAAAAGAAGAAGGAAATCCTAAATCAGAGGTCATTGATGGTCAACAAAGATTAACCACCCTAACGATTCTCTTAGCAGCAATAGCGTCTAATCTTTCAGGCGATATGAGAAGAGATTTAGAGAGTTATATTCTTGTACCAAAGCGTAAGTCCCAAGGTATACAGTCTAGACCAATAATTTCTCTTCGCGAAAGAGATCGTAATTTCTTTTTAAACTATATTCAGAAACTTAATTTTGACTCCCTACTTAAAGAAGACCCAGCCAATTTCGACAATGAGTCTCAGATTAATATTCAGTTGAACAGTCGGGAGTTGTTGGGTAAGCTTAAAGATAACTTTAACAATGACCCCGACAAGTTATTTGACTTTGGCTCTTTTTTGGTTCAGCGCTGTTTTCTTGTTACCGTGTCAACGCCAAATCAACAATCTGCTTTCAGGGTTTTCTCTATTTTGAACGACCGGGGCCTTGATTTACTCCCTACAGATATTATTAAAGCAGATATCATTGGACGAATTGATTGTAAGGAGCGGACCGAGTTCACTCTAAAGTGGGAGGAACTCGAGGTTCAAACTAGTAGGAATGGTTTCAACGATCTGTTTTCTCATATTCGAATGATTTTCTCTCGGGAAAAGGCCAAACGCTCCCTACTTGAGGAGTTCAAGCAAGATGTTCTGAAAAATTTTCATGATCATCCGAAAGATTTTATTGACAAAATCTTAGAACCTTACGCTGAATCATACCGTATCTTAACAACTCAGCAATATAGATCCACGACAAACGCTGAGGACGTGAATCGTCTACTAAAATGGCTAAATCGCATAGATAACTCCGACTGGCTACCACCAGCAATCCTTTTTATCTCACAGAAAAAAAACCAACCCGAATATGTTTTATGGTTCTTTACCAAACTAGAACGTCTCGCGGCTTATCTTCATATTTGCGCTAAAAATGTTAACGAACGTGTAAAACGCTACGCTAAAATTATCGCTTCTCTACAATTGCCCCATTCAATGGAGGAGCCCCCCGGCAATGTTGAGTTAGAACCAGCTGAAATTGTTGAGATGCAACAAGTCCTTAATAGCAAAATCTATGAGTTAACCCCTCGCCGCCGTAATTATATAATTCTACGTTTGGATTCCTTCATGTCTGATGGGGCAGCGAGCTATAACCCACCCCTTCTAACTATTGAGCATGTTCTCCCTCAAACCGTCTCTAGTGGGAGCGAATGGGAAACACAGTGGCCCGATCTAGACGAAAGGGAATACTGGGTTCATCGCTTAGCAAACCTTGTACCACTTACACAGAAACGAAACTCAAAAGCGCAAAATTATGATTTCGAACAAAAGAAGATAGCATATTTTAGTGGTAAAAGTCATGTATCATCATATATTTTAACTACACAAGTTCTAAAAACAAATTCATGGACACCTTCTTTTGTTGAACAGCGCCAAGAAGAGCTGCTTAAAGTTCTATCCGATGGTTGGGAATTATAATCTATCTCCAAGAAGAAATACGCAGTCAATCACACCGCACGCTTCAAGCGGCTCTGGCAGGAACATAACGACTGGCTGTAACTGTTCACAAGACCTCGTTTTAAGTTCCTCGAACATTATCATATTTCTCATGATAAGATACCAAATGCAACATAAAATTTAGGCTTATGTGGTTGGTAAATTTTTTTCGGGAAACAAGAATGATCGAAGCGCAAAAACCTCTTAAAAGCACAATAGTCTAAAAAATTAACTAGTGATAAGACTATGTTACAAATTTAAAGACTGATAAATGGGACTTTTTGCGCTTCGCTCAAAAATAAATTTTTAATTTGCCAAGTTCGGGCGAAAATAAATTTTAAATAGGAAGTGATATTTTAGTGAGCAATTTCGGTTAAGGGCTTTGCACTACTTCATCCCCTTTTTTAGAGTAGCTCGTGAATGCTTACCAGTTCACAAACCTTTCCAGGGGGCCTGCTACGCTTAAAAATTTTAACAATACTTTCTATGCGCTGTGGTGATAGTTGATCGTAGCCCAAAAACCCTTCAACCCCCAAGGAAGCTCAATTTGTTTTTACATTTAAGTCCTGCCATTTACCATAATTTTTTTTCATATGGCATATATCTTGACCTAAACATCAGCCATTTTTATATAATATTATATTAATATTGCTGGTGCTAATCAGATGGAATATTAGAAATTAAATTCAGATAATTAATTTTCTAAGATATATTCTTTCGATCATCTTAAGTGTTAAAAATTATATAAGAGAATTAACCATGGATGGGTAGGATTTTTCAGGACCCTTATTACTACCCAATCTACCTTCAGCCAACAAAAGAGTTCAAAGACAAATACCGAAAACGGAGCGGGATTGAAACCACCGACAGCGAATTGGCCAAACTAGGGTTAAAAAAATCGAGAGTTAGAGAGCTTAAATCGGTCACACATAAGGTAAAACTCAAAGCTCTCGCCCTAAACTGCAGGAGATCTATGAGATTATAATGCCTAGGATCTGTCAAAAAGTCTGTCAATATATGAATTTATGTCGCTATAACACTCGAAAAATTGAATATTCCCAAAAAAATAGTTGGCGAGCCTCCTTATTGCGAATTTAAATTAATAAGAATTTTTTGGGAGTCGGCAGAAAAAAACGGCCCCGCCTCCATATCCAGAGATTTTTTTTCGAGGGGGATTTTTAACTTACTATCAATATTAATCGCAGCGCAAAAAGTCCCCTTTATCAATCCTTAAATTTGCAACATAGACTTATTACTTGTTAATTTTTTAGACTATTTTGCTTTTAAGAGGTTTTTGCGCTTCGATCAATATTAGTTTATATAGTTTCTCTCGCCTAACTATTTAGGGTTTTTCGTACATGTGTGTCCGTTCACCAATGTGAACGTTTAAAGGCCCGTTCACAAGAGAGAACGTTGCGGTGCCAAGGCTATTGAAAGGGAAGACACGTACCGCAACAAGGTAGCCCCCTATAGGAGCTTAGTAATTTTAACATTAATCCAAGTTAAAATATATGGTGGAGCACCGAGCTAAGTAAAAACCTCAAAAGAACTATTGTTAAGCTCTTAAGGGTATGCTAAAACTCAATTACAAATTGAAAGTCGCTACCAGCCGTAA
>JAITQT010000249.1 GCA_031288745.1 Deltaproteobacteria bacterium | reverse complement strand
CCTATTAGTCATTCAACCTCAACATATTACTAGTACTGAAGATAGTCTGCCAACATGGGTTTTTCGCTTAGAGTAGTTTTTTACGGGTGACCCTTTGCTTCCTTAAGTTGTGGACATTGCTTAGCTCTCTGCTCCAATCATATATTTTAACTTTGATTAATGTTAAAATTACTAAGCTCCTATAGGGGGCTACATTGCTGCGGAATGTGTCGTCCCTTTCAATAGGCTTGGCACCGCAGCGATCTGTCTTGTGAACGGACACAAGCCATACTCACAACAATACAAGTTGAAATGCAGCGGAGCCGACACTAAAACAGCTTACGCTAATAATCACCCCGCAACTTACGAGTCAAAGTAGGTTTCATTGGTCGAGGTTGGGGCCAGACCAGGTAGTGTTCTAATGAGGCTTAAGTACAGGTCATTTCTATTGTAGGCTAATATAGTCGCCACTAAAAAAGGATAACACCATTAAATTACTTCATTTTTTTTAATTTGCTTTAATTTATAAGATATCGTTAAAATATGCTAAAATCTAATAATTTATAAAGACGGATGATTTTGAAAAAATTTTAAAGTCTGCCGCGGCTGGTTCCTTTAAATTTTTAAAAAATTTTTGCGACTTTTTTAGTGGCGACTAATATATATGCCCTTGGGCTTTTCCGAGTCAGTTTTGTGTGCTAACATGGAAAAAAACTTGGGGCTTGGTCGTACAGCTAGGCCGACAATGGAGCATTAAGGCTAGGCCATGGACGACCACTCAGTTAGAAATTTTAATTTTAAAGGGCCTAAATTACGATCGTCTCGAAGGGGAGCTAGGCCTTTGGTCTTTGTGATTATGCTTATTATGGCCGCCTTGGCCTTTTGGTTTGTGTATAAGTCCGGGCAAACCGCTCTTAAGAGAGCCAGCCCTCTCAAGAGTTCCCTAAATATTTCCTTTAAGAGTTCCTTAGTAGCTTTTTCGGTCTTAGCCACTGTTGAAGCTACTATAAGGGATGAGGAATATAGTTTAAATTAGATTAAAAATTAAAATAGATAAGAATATAAAAAAATGTCTTCAGGTGCAAAATATTTAAAATTTAGTCGACAGAGATCTGGGAAGAGATTTCTTTTTCCCTCTCTGATAATCATTTTATTGGCCCTCATCGGTTGGTTAGGCTTGCGTTTTTACAGTCAACGGTTAACTAGCGCCCAATTACCAGAAGAAAAACCCGACTCGAGCCTCGTTTATTACGCTCCTACCGCCGGGACCGAAACCACTAATGTGCCGTCGGTCGAGACTAAAAGTGAGACTAAAGGTGAGACTGAACTAGCTGATATTGAAGCTAGCGAAACTCCCAATACCCCTACTCCGCGCCTAGACGCCGCTCAAGAAGCGTCGGTCAGAAAAGTTCTGGAAAACGTCATGACCTTGTGGGTTGCCTCTTTAGTGACCGGAGATTTTCGAGCTTTTCACGAAACTCTCTCCCAAGCTTGGCAAAGAAAAGATGATCCAGCCTCGCTCTCTTTGGCCTTTAGCGTCTTAAGCTCCTATAAGGAAAGCCTAAAGCCGTTTCCTACTAGAGGTAAGCTAGTGCTGATTCAGTCTAGGCCTTTTGGGGAAAACGGGGAGTTTGGACCAGACGATAAAGCCGTTATCAGAGATAGCTTGGGTCCAGAGAGTCCATGGCTGATTATGGGTGAATGGCGGGCTGGCAGTATGGTCATGGGTTTTACGTTGGTGCTTAGTTTTGAAACAGACAAGTGGAGACCATCGGGCCTAAAAGTTGAAATCTTTGAAACTTAATCTTGGGGCCACAGTCTTGGTCTCTCACTTTCAGTTCTTTTTAGCCCTCTTTTTTATTTTCCGTTCAGCGAAGTCTCATAAGCGCTAAGATCCATTAGTCCGTGCCCAGAAAGGGTAAAGACTATAGTCGAGCTCTTACCTTCTTGTTCCAACTCCAAGGCTTTTAGACAGCTGTAGGCTAGGGCGTGGGCGGACTCGGGGGCTGGAATAATATATTCGCTACCAGCGAAAATTTGGGCGAACTTAAAGACGTCATCGGCCGAGACTGCGGCTGCTTGGATTAGTTTACTTTTTAGGAGCGAGCTAATTATAGGTGAGGAGCCGTGATATCTTAGGCCCCCGGCGTGGATGGCTGGCGGTTGAAAATCTGTCCCTAGAGTGTACATGGGCATCGAAGGGGTTAAGCCAGCTGCGTCGCCTTTATCGTAGCGGTATTGACCTTTAGTTAGCGTGGGGCACGATTGAGGCTCTACGGCCACGCATTTAATGGGTTCCCCGTTTTTAAGATTGGGAACGAAGGGCGCTACTAAGCCGCCAAAGTTTGAGCCTCCGCCGTGGCAGGCGATAAGGTAGTCAGGAGTCTCGCCAGCCAGCTTTAATTGTTTTTGCACTTCAAGGCCGATAATGGTTTGGTGTAAAATTACGTGGTTAAGGACGCTGCCGAGAGCGTAGTTGGTGTCTGACTGATTGGCTGCTTCTTCAACCGCTTCGCTGATAGCTAGCCCTAAAGTGCCTAAAGTTTCAGGGTTAGCGGCCAAAGCCGCCCGTCCGCTAATCGTGGCCTCGCTAGGGCTTGGCAGCACTTCGGCACCCATTAAGTTCATAATGGTTTTGCGATAGGGCTTTTGTTTCAGGCTAACTCTAACCATAAAGACTCTGACGCGTAACCCAAATTCCCTAGCGGCGATGGCTAAGGCCGTGCCCCATTGGCCAGCCCCAGTTTCGGTAGTTAGCCTCTTTATACCGGCTTGACTGTTAAAGTAGGCTTGGGCTAAGGCGGTGTTACTTTTGTGGCTACCGGAAGGGGAGACGCTCTCGTCTTTAAAATAAAGGCGCGATTTAACCCCTAAAGCCTTTTCAAGGCGATAGGCTCTAACCATAGGAGTGGGTCGCCACAAGGCCAAGGCCTTGAGGATAGGCTCGGCAATGGGGTGTTCTATAACAGGGCTCAATTCTTGCTCAATTAGGCTTGGTGGAAAAATAACCTCAAGAACCGATGGAGAGAGCGGCTGCCCGTCCGGGCCAAGATAGGGCTCAAGCGGCTCGGGCAGCTCGGGTAAGACGTTAAACCAGCTCCTGGGTAATTCTTGCTTGGGTAATAAAATTTTGTTGTTGGGGATATCCATAAAAATCTCCATAAGATAGTATTACATGAAATAAATATTTATTTTTGATTTAGATCGTTGATAATTAAGTTGGCCGCTGCATTCAGATCGTCTACCACCGGTATTTCAGGACTAATTTTAAATTGGTCCTCTAGGCCGTAGCCGGTGCGGACTAAGATGGAGAGTTTAACCTCGGCGGCTTGTCCGGCTAAGACGTCGATAGATTTATCGCCCACCATGTAGGAGGTCAATAGATCTAGGCCTAGCTCATTTGCAGCTCTAGTTAATAAGCCCGGGGCTGGTTTGCGGCATCTACAAGGGGCGATATCGGGGTGATGAGGACAATAATACCAGCCGTCGATAATCGTGCCGGTCTTAGCTTTTAGGTCCTGGTTAATTTGCTGGTGCAGTAGCTTTACCGCTTCTAAGTTATAATAGCCCTTAGCCACGCCCGATTGATTGGTGACGATAGCTAGTTTTAAACCAGCCGTTTTTAGGCGGGCCAAAGCTTGCGGGGCCCCCTCTATCCAGCTAAAATCGCTAAAGCGGCTAAGGTAGCCGCAATCGTGATTGATGGTGCCGTCGCGATCGATAAAGACTGCTGAAACTAGTTGGCTCACTTGTCTGTCTCGGCCGATTTAGAGTTTAAGAGTTTTTTGACTACCAATTGGCCGACCTTTTGACAGTCGCAGCTTCCTCCCAGTTCGTGAGGGAGATCGACACCATCGGTTAAATAGTCGGTCACCGCTTGGCGGACGGCTTGGGCTGCTTGAAACTCCTTTAAGTGCTCTAAGAGCATGGCCGCAGAAAGAATGGCCGCTAAGGGATTGGCGCGTCCCGTGCCAGCTAATTTAGGGGCCGAGCCGTGGACCGGCTCGAACATGCATAATCCTTCGCCAATATTACCGGAGGCAGCTAAACCTAGGCCGCCGGCTAAGGCGGAAACCAGATCGCTTACTATGTCGCCAAAGAGGTTTGGGCACAAGATGACCCCGTAATCTAAAGGCGCTCTGGGCAATTGATAGCAGAGGTTATCGACGTTTAGCGGGATTAGTTCTATCTCTGGAAATTCAACCTGGGCCACTTTAGCCACTGTTTTGTCCCAAAAGCCGTAGAGCTGAGGGATGGCATTACTTTTGGTTGCTAAGTGAACAAAATTTTGGCCTCGTCTTTTAGCTAAGTTAAAAGCTTTGCGGGCCACGCGTTCGATGCCTGGCTCAGTCATTAGGCCCAGGGAAAAGGCCATGGGCAGCTCAGGGCTCGTTTGGGTTTCAATTGTGGCTTTAAAATCGTATAAGCCCCGTTTTGCGCTTAAGGTAGCCTTAATAGATCCTTGAGCACTCCTGCCTAGCCCCATGTAAAAGTCCTCAGTGTTTTCCCTAACCACGGCGATATCTATAGTTTCTCCATCTCTAAGCTTAATGGGCACAGGTGCGTTAGGATACGATTTGGCCGGCCTAAGGTTTAAGTATTGATCGAAGTGAAAACGCAAGGCTAGGAGCAATTCTTGCTCAAGCGGGCCCGGGGGCACTCTTGGGTCACCCACGGCCCCCAACAAAAGGGCACTGTGGTCGCCTAATTGCTCTAAGGCCTGGGGCGGCAAAACGAGGCTGTTTTTAAGAAAATAGCCTGCGCCAAAAGGCAATCGGTTTATCTTTAAAGAAAATCCGAATTTTTTGGCTGCGGCTAAGGCCACCGCGACAGCTTGGTCAACGACTTCAGGGCCGATGCCGTCGCCGGGGATGGAGGCTATGTCATAGTTCATGAAACCCTCGGGCCGGGCCGAAGAAAATAGAGGCCTTTCAAGGGCACGGTGAAGATTGAACAAACAGTAAAAACCCCAAAAATAAGAAGATCTCCAAAAATTAACAAGTTATTTTTGTATGTTACAAATATAAGTTTTAAGAAAAAAAGGTTTTTTCGTTTGATCAAGTATTATGGAAAATAATTTAGAAATAGCCACGTTGGCTTAAGGTCTAAAGATTGGCGCGACCTTTAGAACAAAACTCGGCGTGCGCCCTTAAGGCGTTTTTTGAGAATAGGGTATTTTAGTGCTTGCTTTAAATTAGATCAAGACCGATAAAAGGTGAGTTGGTTTTTTTTAGACGATTAGTAGATTACTCTCGCTTTTTTATAAATAGGACAGGTGTCTAAATCATGAGCGATAGAGATTTGGCTCTCAACGCCTTAAATTATGGGCCCGTCTCTCGGGTCCCGACGGGTTTTTGGTTCCATTTGATAGAAGAAGCCGAGACCGGGGATTTTATGAAAAATCCAAAACTACTCAATAAAAATGTGGCTGGCCATAAAAAATTTATAGGCGATTTTCAGCCCGACCTAGTTAAGATAATGAGCGATGGGTTTTTCTTTTTTCCAGTCTCGACTTTGGTAGAGCAAGCCTCGGATTTAAGAAAAATTGAAATATTGAGTCCAGATCACCCTTGGCTCATAGCTCAAATTGAACTTATCGACAGAGTAAGGGCTCTAAAAAAGGAAACCCTCTATTTTTATAACGTCTTTAGTCCAGCCAACTTTTTAAGGTTTTTGGTCGGAAGAGAAAAAGTTAAGCTTTGGGCAAACCAAAATCCGAAAGAGCTAAAGGAGGCTTTAGAACGCCTTGGCCAAAGCTTGGCCCTCTTGGCCGTGGCTGCGATAAGAGAAGGTGGCGCAGACGGAATTTATTTTAGCGTTCAAAACCCCGACCTGGGGGAGGTTACCGACGAGATATACCGACAAATAGTTGCCCCGTCGGAGCTTTTGGTTTTAGAGGCCTCGCATAAGGAAAGTGGACTAGATATTTTACATATTTGCGGTTATGATGGAGTTAGAAATAATTTAAGTTTTTATTCTAGCTACCCGGCTAAAGCTGTTTCCTGGGCCGTTAACGTCGAAGGAGTTAGCCTTTTACAAGGCCGGAGTCTTTTTGATGGCCGGGCTGTGGTCGGAGGTTTTCCCAATACTAAAGGGTCGATATTACATACAGGCAATAAGGCTCAAATCCAGGATATGACTAAGAGAATAATCGACGAAGCCGGCCGAGAAGGACTAATTATTGGGGCCGACTGCACGGTCCCTTCGGACATCAATTTAAGGCACCTCGATTGGGTAAGGCAAGCGGCTCTTTAGCCTAAGGGGCCAAATTTTTGCCGTCAGCGTTTTTTCCTCTAAACTTAAAAATCGTCCTCTGGGCTTAGATTTTTTAGGGAGGAAAAAAACCGTTCATCCCGCACAATTGGTCGGTGACCTTGTCTAGCAAGGCGATTATGTAACTTGTAACCATTCACCAAGTCTTTTTTTCCCCACGTTGCGGCTGGTAGCGACTTTCGAGTTGTAATTAAGTTTTAGCATACCCTTAAGAGCTTAACATTAGTTCATTTGAGGTTTCTACTTAGCTCGGTGCTCCAACCATATATTTTAACTTTGAGTAATGTTAAAATTACTAAGCTCCTATAGGGGGCTACATTGTCGTGGTAGGTGTCGTCCCTTTCAATAGGCTTGGCCCCGCAACGTTCTTTCTTGTTAACGGGCCCTTAAACGTTCACATTGGTGAACGGACACTAAATTAATAAGCGTTA
>JAITQT010000188.1 GCA_031288745.1 Deltaproteobacteria bacterium | reverse complement strand
CGACGGGCTTAAGGCCATGGGGCCGTTGATTAAATTTAATTGCGCAGCCCTAACCGAATCTTTGGCCGAGAGCCAACTTTTTGGCCATGAAAAAGGCTCTTTCACCGGGGCTGCTTTCCACAAGGGCCGTTTCGAAGCCGCCGACGGCGGGACCATCTTTTTAGACGAGGTAGGGGAGTTGCCCCTTGGCGTTCAAGCCAAGCTCTTAAGGGTCATTCAAGAGCGCTGCTTTGAGCGAGTGGGCGGTTCGACCCCCATTAACGTAGATATTAGGATCATCGCCGCCACTAATCGCGAACTCGCTGAAATGGTGGCCCAAGGCCGTTTTAGAGAAGATCTTTATTATCGCTTAAACGTCTTTCCCATAGTTATTCCTCCGCTAAGGGAGCGCGACGACGACGTGGTGGCCTTAGCTAAACATTTTATGTATAGGTTCGCTGAAGAGACTGGCCGAGACGTTCGCTTCATCTCCCCTCAGGCTTTAAGATTGTTAAAAGCCTATTGCTGGCCCGGAAACGTTAGAGAGTTAGAAAACGTTATGCTCCGGGCCGTTATCTTAGCCGAGGAAAAGATAATTCAGCCGCACGATCTCCCCTTAGCAGTTAAGTCACCTGATTTAAAAGAGAAAAATACCCCCTATAGCCTAGAAGCTCGTCTGGCTAATATTGAGCACGAGATGTTGGCCGAAGCCTTAAGGCTTCATCGGGGTAACATTTCTGCCGCAGCTAAAGGCTTGGGGCTAACTCGCCGCTCCATGGGTCTTAGAATGAAGCGTTTTAATCTAAGTTATAAGCAGTTTAGGCAGAGGCGCGCTACTAACGAGCCCGTAATTCCTTTAGTCGAAGGGCGGCTTGAAGGCCTATCAGACTAAAGATTTAATTTTTTAATAATGAAATTAAAAATCTTCTATACTAAAATTTTATAAATATTCTAAGTTACTTAGTTTGATTAAAATTTATCCGCTTTTTTGGTAGAAAATTTGACTATTAGCTCTAGCCTTAAGCCAGCCTAAAAAGAATTTCTTATCAACCAAATCCCTCGCCTCAAAATCCTTAAAAACCACATCTTTCCTAAAAATCTCTTATAAAGTTGTTTAGTAAAGCCGTCTTTCACCTTTCGTCCCTTAGGCGCGAGAGGGCCGTGATTGAATAAATAGGCTATTGGAGATAAAATAAAAAAAAAGAGCTTTGAAGT
This sequence comes from Deltaproteobacteria bacterium, assembly GCA_031288745.1. GTDB lineage: Bacteria > Desulfobacterota > Desulfarculia > Adiutricales > Adiutricaceae > JAITQT01. Next base: position 3,549 of record JAITQT010000188.1, on the reverse strand, counting down.
CCTTTTTTTTCAAAGCTTAGTTTCTTCTCGCCTATTTTTCCCCGGAGCCAAGCGTGGGTGCGGATCTTTTTTCATCAGCCAAAAAATATGTCGACGGTTTTACCCTAGCCCTTTTGTTTACGGTCGTTCTGGCCTTGTTTCTTCCGGCTAAAGGTGCGGTCTATAAAGTTTTGGATCTAAGCTCGAGCTTGGTCGTGGCTAGTCTATTTTTTTTTCATGGCCTAAAATTATCCCCCGATAATCTCTGGCGGGGGCTCTCGGATCTAAGATTGCACTTGGCGGTGATCGCAGTTACCTTTATCCTCTTTCCCTTGTATGGTTTGGCTCTGGGCCCGCTATTTAAGTATTTAACTAATGGCACTCTCTTTGAGGGGATGATGTTTATTTGCGTCTTACCTTCCACAGTCCAATCTTCTATTGCCTTTACTTCCATGGCCAAAGGTGATGTGGCTGCAGCGGTTTGCTCGGCGTCTTTTTCTAGTCTTTTAGGAGTGTTAGTAACTCCGGCCTTAGTTAGCTTAATCATGCGCGCCCAGATAGGCCAATCGTTGGGCGGCGCGGTTTTCGATCTCTTTATTCAGCTTATTTTACCCTTCGCCCTGGGGCAGGCGCTCAGGCCGTGGTTAAAAAATTGGATGGAGCGTAGAAAAAAAATCTTGGGTGTTACCGATCGCCTCTCTATTTTATTCATTGTCTACGTAAGCTTTTCCCACGGAACCAACGTTGGCGTTTGGGATCTAATCTCGGCCCCTCTACTTTTGGCGGTGCTATTGTGCTGCGCCGTGCTTTTGTCTTTAGCCTTGTTAACCACTTTTTTAATAGGTCGCCTTTTTGGTTTTGAGAGGGCCCGTAGGGTAGTTCTTATATTTTGCGGCTCTAAAAAGAGTCTCGTCACCGGCGCGCCCATGGCCAACGTTATCTTTACTCCCTCCATGGCCAGCGTTATAATTTTACCGCTGATGATCTTTCACCAATTACAGCTCGTGGTCTGTTCGTTTTTGGCCCGAGCTATGTCGGTTAGCCCCAAAGCCCTTGAGCAAACGGACTAATTTTAGGTTTTGTCTGGCTCTTAGGGGCAATAAAATATAGTTTTTAGAGGTTAGTAAAAAGTCTTTAACCAAGGGGTTTTGGTCGTATGCCTTCATTTTTGACCGGCCCTTTCGAGCCCGACCGTGCCGATTAGCTTTTGCACGGTCTTGATCCTCTGGTTTGGCCAGGGGAGGAAATATTCTTATGGCAGAAAAGCAGTGTCCGGTCTGTTTTACCACTGTAGACGACTCTAAGAACCGTTGTCCCTATTGTGGCTGGGATTTTCCCACCGTACCTAACGAACTGGCTGACAACTCACGCTGGCTGATGGATCGTATCGTCGAGGCTAGGCACTTGTTTCTTTCTAGACGTAACGCCAAACCCTCGTATTTTTCAGGGCCAAAACTTAACTTTAAAATGGTGGGCGATGCACCCAGCTTTACCCTTAGCCCTTCGCCGGAAGGTAATGGCGGAGCTAAAATAAGGCCCTCTTCTGTCCGTTGGTCACCGGCGCGTTTAAAATTAGTCAAAGATCCTCCAGAGTATGTCAATAAATTTAAAATGGCTTTTCTTTTTCTTAAGGCCGGTGATTTTTACATGGGTGCAGGCGAACAACACCAGGCCCAACTTAGCGAGAGGCCTAAACATAAAGTCCGTTTGAATCGACCTTTTTATTTGGGAAAATTTCCGGTGACTCAAGGCCAGTGGGATCGGATCATGGGCTATAACCCTAGTCGTTGTTTGGGTCCCCTTAGACCGGTGGAAAACGTTAGCTGGCATGATGCGATGGAGTTTATCGAAAAGCTTAATAAGCTGGAAAACTGCAACCATTATGCTTTACCCACCGAGGCTCAGTGGGAGTACGCAGCCCAGGCCATGGGCCGAGGTTGGCAAGCTCAATACGAACCCGGCTTTATACTAGGGGCTAATATTGGCCTTTACGCTTGGCATATTAATAATTCCAAAGGTAAGACTCAGCCTGTCGGCCTTAAGCGGGGTAATCGTTGGTCTTTATACGATATGTTGGGAAACGTCTGGGAGTGGGTGGCTGATTGGCATGGACCTTATAAGGCTGAAAGGCAGGTAGAACCTAAAGGGCCAGCCGAGGGTCGCGAAAAGGTCATAAAGGGAGGCTGCTGGGATAGCGAGGCGAGCGTTTGTTGCCCGTGGAGGAGAAATTGTCATAATCCCGATAGCCGTTCGCCTTTGATCGGTTTTAGATTGGCCATAGGCCCGGAGTGGAATAGCGGTGAAGAGCGCTAACCTAAAATGGAAAGTTTAAGAAAATTTTTAAGCTCTATAATCGGTGACCTAGGCTAAGCAAGGCGTTTAACCGATTTGACCAACTTTTAACCTCTTGCTGTACCGCTTTTTTTCGACTTTTAATGTTGCTCAAACTGGGAAATTTTTTTAAAAATTTTATTTATAATATATAAAAATAATTTACTATCTTATATTAATATTTAATAATATTAAAGATAAAAAAGACTTAGATAAGCCTATTAGCAAGAAGGTTTAGTTGTTTGATAATTTGGTGCCAATAGGCGGGGTAACATTTACAATCGAAGAGGTCCAAAAATAAAGGCCTAAAATGGAAAATTATTTCGTTCTTTAGTATAATAAACGTTACTTGTGAGGAGGTACCGTATGGAAGAGGATTTATCGCTCCCGACCGGTATACAGACGTTTAAGGATGTTATTGAACTCGGTGGAATTTACGTGGATAAGACGGCCTATCTGGCCAAAATGATAGAAACCGTCCCTAAGACCTGGTTTCTAGCTAGGCCTAGGCGTTTTGGCAAATCCCTCACAGTGTCGACCTTTAAATCAATATTTTCTGGCCAAAGGGAACTCTTCAAAGGCCTGGCCATAGAAAAGATGCTAGTTCAGAAAAAATTCGCCCCCCGCCCAGTCATCCATCTGGACCTGAGCACGCTGACTACGTCACAGGGAAAAAAAAGATTCTATAAATCTTTGATTGATACGACAAAGATGTTATACGAAAGTCTTAATATTGACGTTCCTGACTATGATTCAGTCAGCGCTCTTTTTTCATACCTTATAACGAAATGCTCTAAAACTTACGATAGCCAGGTAGTCGTTCTAATTGACGAATACGATACCCCAATCACTAAATTATTAGATAAGCCCGACGAAGCTGAAAATGCGCGTAAGGCGCTTCGCGAATTCTATAGCCAGCTAAAAGCCAACGATGAGTATATCTCATTTGTATTTGTGACCGGTATTACCAAATATATAAAAGGGGGGTTGTACTCGGCTTTTAACAACCCCACCGATATCTCGCTCAGACCTCAATTCGGCGCTTTAACTGGATTTACCCATGACGAGATTAAGCGTTATTACGGCCAGGCTATTAAACAAGTGGCTAAGTCTCAGAAAGTTACTAATGAAGAATTATTGGGGGAGATGAAACGTTACTACAACGGCTTTTGTTTTGACGCCGAAACGTTGGTCTATAACCCATTTTCCACTTTACGCTTTTTTGAAGAGAAAAAATTT
>JAITQT010000187.1 GCA_031288745.1 Deltaproteobacteria bacterium | reverse complement strand
TAGTAGCCGAGGTGTCCAAATTTTCTCTCTATTTTTAAGGCCGCCTATTTTGTTTAGCCTTTCGCCAAGTGCCAATCTTTCTTGCTCCATAAGTATTCCTCCTCTTCACCATTTTTCTCCCTCCTCCCTGAGCCTCGATTACGCTATCAAGGCCTTTTTCCGTCTAAGGCGGTCTTTAGGTACTATAAGGGCCCTCAATCCTTTACCAGCTAAAAACACCGCTAGGGGCCTTTTCATCGCATATCTCATCTTACTTTCCGAACTATCTACACTCAATTACCCCATAACGACCATTTTCACCTCTCAGTTATTCGGGCTAAATGGTTACGCTTTAGGCCACCATAGCTTAAAGTTTCACTTCACCGATAAAACGCCCTCACTGAAACATATATATATAAATTATATCACTTAGGAAATTAAAATATCTAACATTCATAGAATTATTAAACTTCAATCTTTCTTTAAAAATAGCCTGCCGAACAAAAGAGAATCCGTTCATTTTTGTTCGGCAAAATATTTTTTTTATACCCTGTAGCAAATAAAAAAAAATAATCGATGGAAAATTTAGAGTTAATTAAGCCATACTTTAAAGAACATCTGGCCAGAGTCTCGGCTGGTTTTTTGTGTCTAGCGGCCTGCGATTTTTGTCAAATGGTCGTTCCTAGGATAGTAGGCCTAGTTTTCGACTCTTTAGAGCAATTAGAGGCGGGCCAAGGCTCGCCTATTTTCCTTTTGCTCTTAATAATCTTATTGGCCTTTATCATCGCCTTCACCCGCTGGCTCTGGCGAAGGCTAGTCTACGGCTTTACTAGAATCTTAGAGCGCGATTTGCGACTAAAGCTCCATCAAAAGTTCCTCTCCCTATCCTACGGTTGGCATCAAAAAAATCTTAGCGGCGATATGATGGCTTTAGCCACCAACGATATAGAATCGGTGCGCATGGCCGTGGGCTTTGGACTAGTGTCCTTAGTCGATGCCCTAGTTTTAGGCCTTTCGGCTATCATCTTTATGTTATCCATAAATCCCTCTCTTAGCCTCTGGGCCTTTATCCCGCTGCCCTTAATTTCCGTTCTAACCGCCTTCTTCGGCCGGGCCATCTTTAGACGCTTACTAGAAATCCAAAATATATTTGGCCGCCTCACCGAAACAGTTAGAGAGCAGTTAAGCGGGCTTAAGGTCATTAGGGCCATGGCCTTAGAAAAATTATCTATTAGAGAGATAGGAAAGCTAAGCCGCTTATACCAAGAGAAAAATATTAATCTAGCCCTCCTCTCCGGGGGTTTTTTCCCAGTTATGACTTTAATAACTAACCTAACCGTGGCCCTTACTATTTATATCGGCGGGCAAAAGACTATTTTCGGGGAGATTAGCCCCGGAGATTTTGTGGCCTTCGTTACTTATTTAACTCTTCTTAGTTGGCCCATGCTCGCCTTAGGCATCACCTTAAGTCTTATCCAAGAGGGCCTAGCTTCCCTAAAACGCCTTGGGACGGCCATGTTAGTAAATGAAGAACAAACCCACCCTATTAAGGCAGATATTTTAGCCCCTACCAGCTCATTTAAGATAGTTTTTAATCAAATATCTTTTAAGTACCCCTCTCGCGACGAGTGGGTCTTAAAGGACTTAAATCTTACTCTTAATAGCGCTCTCTTAACCGCCGTGGTCGGGCCCACCGGCTGTGGTAAAAGCACTCTTTCAGCTTTGCTACCGGCCTTACTTGAGCCTACTAACGGAAAACTTATTATAGCCTCAATAGATAGCCGTAAGTGGCCCTTAGATCGTTTACGAGCCCTTTTTGGCTATGTGCCTCAAGAAGGGCACATCTTTACGGCCACCATGCGCTATAATCTCTCTTTTGGCTTATCTAACGCAAGTGAAAAAGCTCTTCTTCAGGCGGCTGAGGCGGCCGCCCTGCCTATTGATAAAAGCGTCTTTCCTCAAGGGCTAGACACCTTAATTGGCGAAAAGGGCCTAACCCTCTCCGGCGGTCAGAGGCAGAGGCTTTCCCTAGCTAGGGCCCTTTTAATCGATCCCCCCTATCTAATTTTAGATAACACCTTATCAGCCGTTGACGCTCAAGTGGAGCTTGAGATTATGGATAATCTTTCTCGCTTGCGTCCTGGGCGAGGGGCTTTAATTATTAGTCATAGAGTCTCTTCGGTGTCTAAGTGCGATTTCGCGGTTGTTTTGGAGGATAAGCGGGTTTCAATGAGCGGAGAGGTTAACTCTCTTATGAAAACCAATGGCTATCTTAAAAGGATGGCCGAACTCTCCCTTCTCGGGATAGAGGCCCGCCACTGGCCCACCAAAAGAGAGCGAGGCCGTTAAAATGAAACGATCGCCAAATAGCCTAAAACCAAACGGACAAAATTTTGAGGCTAAAGATAGTCGTAGGGAGTATCTAAATAATATTGGGACCGGCTTTGGTTTAGGAGACTTTAAGCTCTTATTTAGGCTCTGGCCGCTAACTAAGACCTTTAGGGGGACTATCTTTTTAGGCCTCTTAATGATATTTAGTGCCTCGCTCTTAAGTTTGGTTTTACCTTATTTACTTAAAATCGCGGTCGACGGCCATATTTTACCCATGGGTAGGTTATGGCCCATTTCTGAGTTTAACCTGCTTCCTAAGCCATATGTCGATAGGTTAAAGCCGGAAATGTTTATTAAGACCTTTTTAATAACACAAAACGGAGAAAAGAAACCTTATTTAATCTTACCCTACGATAAAACTAAATACCTAGACGCAAGGCAAGAGAGGATCTTTTCAAATCTTGGCCTAATAGAAAGCAGCGGCTATTATTTTAAAAAAATTAAGCTAGAGGATTCAGTCTTATTAGAAGGTAACCAGCCTAAAGTTAAAGGAGAAGTGGGCCAAGAAGGACTTACTCTTAAAGAGGCTAGGCTCTTAAAAGAAAATATCCCTGGGGCCTTACTCTTCGATGGTTATTTGGCTGTTAGCGAATCAGAATTAGCTAAAACGCCCAAAGAGATTTTAAGGTTATTAAGGGGCGATGATTTAAAAGGTTTATGGCGACTAGTAGTAATCTACGTTTTTATTTGCCTTTTAGGTTACGGCTTAGATTTAGGGCAAAGGTACTTTCTAGAAACCGGGGCCCAAAAATTAGGTCATAGCCTTAGAGAGCGCGTCTTAACCCACCTCTTGGGCCTCTCGCAGAGTTTTTTCGACCTCCAGCAAATAGGTAAACTCACTTCTAGGCTGACCTCGGATATTAATAACGTTAACGCTGTGTTTAAGTCTGCGGCCGCTTCTTTTTTTAGCGATCTCTTAAGCCTAGCCGGGGTGGTAGCGGTTATGTTTTATCTCTCCCCAAGGCTCGCCTTAGCCACCTTAGTCATGACCCCCACGGCCGCGATAATTTCGTATTTTTTTAGCCAAAGGGCTAGGGTTATTCAAAGAAATTTAAGGGAAAAAGTCGCGACCATTAACCAAGCCTTTGGGGAAACCATGGCCGGGGTGGCCATCATCCAGGCTTTTAGAAGGGAAAAAGAAACTAGTAAGGATTTTGGTGCTCTTAACGATGAAAACTACCAAGCCGGCTTAGCTCAGGTTAAGAACCTAGCCATGTTTTTACCCCTAGTTGATTTATGCGCCACTTTAGTGCTAGCTTTAGTTTTGTGGATAGGAGGGCACGCCCTATCTACCAACGCTATCTCTTTAGGGGTCTTAGCCGCCTTCGTGGGCTATACGGCTAGGTTTTTTAACCCCATCAAGGACATTGCCGAAAAGGTCAACGCCTTTCAGGCGGCCTTCGCTTCCATTGAGCGGCTCTGGGAGCTAATGGAAATTAACCAAAAGATCCCTCTGGCCCCTATCCCCAAGCTCCCAGTTAAACCAGGAGGTCGAGTGGAGTTTAGAGACGTTAGTTTTAGCTATTTCCCTAACAGCCCTTTGGTTTTAGATAAGGTTAGCTTTGTGATTGAGCGGGGCCAATCCACGGCCTTGGTTGGGGCCACGGGTAGCGGAAAATCTAGCCTTATTAGTCTTCTCTTGCGTTTCTACGATCCCACTCAAGGCTCTATCTTAATTGACGGAGTCGATCTTAAAGAACTTGATTTAGAAAAGCATCGCCGTAGAATTGGGTTAGTCACTCAAGAGGTCCATCTCTACTCGGCCACCGTTATGGACAACTTAACCTTGGGCCGCACGGATTTAGACCCTAAAGAAGTAATTAAAGCGGCTAAGGCCGTGGGGGCCGACCAATTTATTGAGCGCTTACCTCTGGGCTATAATGAACCGCTAGGACCATCGGGAAGGGGCTTATCGTCTGGACAAAAGCAGCTCGTTTCCTGCGCTCGAGCCTTAATCGAAGCCCCAGAGTTCGTCGTTTTAGACGAGGCCACAGCCTTTGTCGATTCGGAGACCGAGCTTTTAATAGAAAAGGCCATGAAGACCCTCTTTGAGGGCCGGACTTCGGTGGTCATTGCCCATAGGTTTTCAACTATTAAAAGCTGCCGTAAGGTATTAGTGCTTAAGAGCGGAAAACTAGTCGAAGAAGGCGATCACGATTCATTAATGGCCCTCAAAGGCCTCTATTACCATTTAGCTAACCTTCAAGGATAGATAGGCTAACATAAGGCAACTATGGAAAAGTACAAAAAAAACGAGCGGTCGACTAAAGGCTTAACCTCGCTAAACGACATAGTAGAAGAATCGCTAAAAAACGGCTTTCTCCACTTCGTTTCCGATAGGGCCAGGCTTGATAAGATCTGGAAAAACGTGGTCGGAGAAGAAGTTAGTAAGAAAACGACTATCCTTTCCTTTGAAATGGGGAGACTAGTCGTTAGCGTCCCTGGGCCGGCCTTTTTAAATCGTTATTCTTATATGCTTTGGCAGTGGCGTAGGCAAATTAATATCGAATATGGCGACTTAACCGTGGAAGAAATATTTTTAAAGGTTAGAAGTAGAACCGACGAAGAAGAAAAAAGAGGCCTCGGTCCAAAAGAGAGAGCCCACTCGTTAGATGAATCGGAAATAGAAATGCAAGAGTAGAATATTTACCTACTTTAACTCTCAATACACTATAATATTTTAATATTAATTTTTTTATACTTAAAAATAGTAAGAAAACATTTATACTAGCCATAACCATTCACCAAGTCTTTTTTTCCCCACGTTGCGGCTGGTAGCGACTTTCGAGTGGTAATTAAGTTTTAGCATACCCTTAAGTTCTTAACATTAGTTCTTTTAACGTTTCTACTTAGCTCTCT
>JAITQT010000137.1 GCA_031288745.1 Deltaproteobacteria bacterium | reverse complement strand
CTGTTCGCTAGCCGCTTTAAGACCCATCGTAGACAGAAAGGAAGCTATAGATACGGTAATTTCTCAGATTAATCTGGCCATGATAAAGTCTAATGTTGAGGCTATCAAAATAAAGGCTGATACTTATAATTTATTGCCAGGGATGAATGCTCCAGATAGGAAAGTCTGGACTATACTTAACGCGCTATATCAAGACCTTGATAAAGACCTGGTTGTTTTTTTCGACGAGGCTGACCTACTTACGGGGCCGGGTCTCTTGACCTTTCTGGCTCAAATAAGAGACGGGTATAACTCTCGTCACAAACCAGGCAATAATTTTCCTAGTTCGCTAGCGCTTGTCGGCATGCGCGATATTCGCGATTACATAGCTTCTGAACACCCGCAATTTTCCTACGAGCACTTAGCCAGCCCCTTCAATATTAAAAAGAAAGCTTTGACACTTCCTAATTTTACTCAGACTCAAATTAGCGACTTGTTCCTTCAACACACAAAAGCCACGGGACAAATTTTTGAAAAATCGGCCATCGCCAAAGCCTGGTATTGGTCCGAGGGGCAACCCTGGTTGGTCAACGCTTTAGTGGATATAGTCATAGTCGACGAGCTAAAAAATGATCTCTCTGCGAGAGTAACCAGCGAGAGTATCGAAAAAGCGGCCGAAATCCTCATCAAACGGAGAGACACGCATATTGACTCACTGCTGGAACGTTTGAAAGAGTCTAGAGTAAAAAAAATCATGGAGAGCATTTTAACAGGGACTTTAGCCGAAGTGTCGCCAGATAACGACGAAAGCCGTTACTGCCAAGATCTGGGTCTTCTAACTATAAGCGTTGACAAATTGCTTAGACCGTCTAATCCAATTTATAAAGAAGTTATTATAAAAACTTTGACAGATCAGGTTGATAAATTTATACCTATAACTCCAAAAAAAAAATTGGACAGATGGACAACATCTTTTTTTAAATAAATTATTAGATGAATTTCAAATATTTTGGCAAAAAAATCATGTCTACTAGAGCTAAAAGGCTATCACTACTTAAAATAATCGAGTATGATGAAGCTAATCACGTTATTATATTGTTTTCTTTTTTGCAAAGGGCTCTTAACAGCGGGGCTACAATTTATCACGAGTTTGCGGAAGGTCGCGGAGTAGTGGATCTATGCGCAATTTATAAAGGGAAAGAATATTTGGTAGAAGTAAAACTTGAAGGCCACGATTCTCTTGAAGATAGTCTCGCTCAGCTTTCTGGATATCTGGATACGGCGGGAGAAAAAGAAGGTTGGTTAATTATTTTTAATAAAGATAAAAAAAAGCCATTAAATAGAAAAATTTATAAGAAAATACTTGGTTTTAATGATAAAATCATTAATATATTTGGATGTTAATTTTTTTTCTTATTTAACTGATTTAATTTTTATTCTATACTTTTTTAAACTTGAATTTATACTTTTTTCAATCTAAACATATCTTTATTTCTCGATAAACTTTTGTTAATAACCTAAAACACTAAAATATTCAATTCACCTATTAAAATAAGGTCCTTAATGAACATTAAGGACCTTTAAATACACTTTGGCTCCTCAGGACGGATTCGAACCGCCGACCCGGTGGTTAACAGCCACCTGCTCTGCCGACTGAGCTACTGAGGAATAAACTATTTTATAATGTTAAGCTCTAAAGGGTATGCTAAAACTTAATTACAACTCGAAAGTTGCTACCAGCCGCAACGTGGGCAAAAAAGACTTGGCGAAGTTTACAAGTTTGTTAACCTATCACGAATTACCGGAAAAGTCAACTTCTTTTTTTGGGCCTGCAGCTTGGAGAGCCTACTATAAATGCCTTATAGACTAAATCCTTTCGTTATCCTCCATATATTTAGGTTAAATATCCAGAAATATCTATCAAAAGAGAAAAATACACTTTAGGCTAACGTTTAAATATCAACTAAGGCTTTGATTTTGCTTAAATTATCCTCAGACCAGGTCAGAGCTTTAATAAAATGATTCATATAAGAGATAGCTTCGTAATCGTTTATGTTATCTGGGTCAAGGTAATACCATAATTCCGTTAGCCAATAGATTAAATATATATTAGCGTTAAAAATCATCTGGTGAAAGACTTTTCTCTCCGCTTTAGTTAGAGGCGGCAAAGAAGAGTCTTTCTCTAAAGCTGAGTTATAGCCTTTTAGAAACTGACGGCAATCGTCTAAACGCAATTGACCGTCGGTAGCGGTGTTCCAAGAGGCGCAACAATAAACTAGGCCTAGGCAGACGTCGAAAAGGCGGACGTCGATTTTCGACCAATCAAAATCAAACAGCCCCACCGTCTCCTCGCCCTCAAACTTGACGTTTCCGGCGTGATAGTCGCCATGGATAGGATTTACCGGTAAAAGAGCGTATTCTTCTGGTGAAATTATATTTTGCTCCAAATATCTAAGCACCAAGGGTAAAGAAGAAATAAAATAAGAGTTAAACATGGTCTCAAGCGGCTGGGTGGCCCTTTCGGAGAAAAGGCGTTTAAGATCGGGCAAGAGGATTTCCACCTTAGGCTCGGTCTTTTTCTGAGTTAAGTCGGGCTCAAAACCGTTGGTGGCCTTGTGGAAGCGAGCCAAAAGGTCGCCGAGATTATAAAACTCCTTGAGAGTGCTCTTGTTTTCTATCCAAGTGTATTTATCTAAACCGTTAAGAAATCGATAAACACTAAAAACCCGGCTCACTTTCTTCCCGCGTTTAATCTCTTCCAACCTTATAAAAGAGCGGCCGTCAATGGTCTTAAAAATACCAGCCGCCTCCGAAAAGCCCTTCTCTAAAGCGTAACTTATGAGCCCATGCTCTAAAAGCACGTCCGAATTAGAAACCTCTGCCTTATATTTACGAACGAAAAATTCTAGCTCGCGACCGTCTTTAACGGTAATAACCCCAAAGCTGCGATTGGTGTAACCGCCAAAGACCTCAAAAATATTTTTTATCGTACCGAGGTCGTAATAATTTTCAAAAATTTCGCGCAGCTGATTGTAGAGAAACTGCGATTCCACCGCTTCGTAGGCCTGAGCCACCAATTTCTGACTTTTACCAAGCATATCCCGATATTGCTCAAGTAAACTTGGAGACATCTCGGCGATTGGTTTCATTTTACTACTATCCATTGGGCAACCTCCTGTGCCAAGCCGACTAAACAATAACCGGCTTTCGTGGGATATGGGTTGTCCTCCTTGCCTAACTTGGACGACAAAAAACAAGCGACGACGCTTTAACCTCTATTTAGCGCCTTAAAAGACCCTCCTCTTAAGATAATATTGCTCTGCTATATAATTTAACAATAGCCGCAGCCGACGATGATTCTGGGCTGCGGCTAGAAAATAAAATTACTCGTACCAAACAGCCTCTCCGTCAGGTAGCCCCGCGATACGCTCTCGAATCTTTTTATCTAGTTCGGCCGAAAAAGCGTTTGGGTTAGGCTTAGTTAAAATCTTTTTAGCCAAAGCCATAGCCTGACTGGCAGCCGTAGGACAGCCGTCGGTTATCCACTTACTCCTAAAGCCCCTAACCCCTATAGTCGGGTAATGGGTGACCTTCCTAAGATTTTTAGCCGTGTGCGGCAAGACCATATAATTTCCGCCAGGACCGGTTTTGTTAATCAACTCTAAGCACAAATCGTCCTGATTAAAGCTAATACCCTTCTTAAGCTGCTTTAGGTTTAAAGCGATTTCATTATCAATAACGGCCTTAGCAAAATCAAAGGCCATTAAGCCCCCCAATAACCCGCCCATGTTAAATAGATCCGCCCCGGCCAAAAGG
>JAITQT010000112.1 GCA_031288745.1 Deltaproteobacteria bacterium | reverse complement strand
GAAGGAGTGATGGATTTATTGATTACTACGAGAAAGGACACTGTTTTCGTCTCTGAGTTTAAATACGAGAAATTAGAGCCTAAAAAAAATGAGACCACAGAGGCCCTGGAGGCCCGGAGAGAGGCCTTATTACTTAAAGCCCTAAATAAGGCGAAAGAGCAAATCGAGTTTAAAAGATACGCCGATAGATATAAGAGCCAATACCCGCTGGGAAAGTTGATGGCTGTGGCCATAGTCGGGCGAGCAGATGTGCTTTTGGAGATCTATTGATTGAAGAACTTTGACTCTTTAATTTTTTTCCCGCTAAATAAATTGGGAACCTAGCCTGTTTTGGCCTATCTCGGGCTATTAAATGGCCTATAAGGTTAAGGCGACGAGAGAAGTCTTTAATTTCACCATATCTACTGCAAATAACCTTGCTTGTCGCGACCTAAAGGCCCAGTATGAACTTTTTTAGACCTAATAGAGCGCCTTTTAAATCTCTCTAGCTAAGCTCTGGTAACCGTTTACAAGGCCTCGTTAAGACCTTGTCTTCCACTTCCCGCTCTACTGTAGAAAGGCTTAATATAGGCTAATAGTTAGCAGTCCTCTCGCAATTTGAAAAATCCGTTAAAAGCAACCTTAATAGCGTATACAATGCGCTGCTAAAATTTCAAAGGCGGCAGGCCTCCTGGAAGGGCTGATGAACGGTTACAGGTTCTCTCTTGTGAACGGGCCCTTAAACGTTCACATTTGTGAACGGACACTTTGGCCTTAATTGCCCGTTGTTTAACACTTTGCTAAGTTAATGGCCAAGTGAGAATTGTTAGGCTAAAATGTGAGCTTTCAGCTCATATACCTGGAAACGCTCAAAGAAAAGTATACCAAAATGGATAATTTCGCTCATCGAAAGTGATCCACTAAAATGCTAATTTTTTTTGGAGCGCTCTAACATGTGATCCACCCAAGGGTTTGCCTTAGGCTCTTTCTAAATTGCTTCTCGTAGCGTGTACCCTTGCATTCTAGTGCCAAGACTGAAGCCGACGTTTCGCCGTGCGAGTTGGCCCCCTGCTTGGGACACAAAAAAAAGGCTCGGTTTTTTATAAAACCGAGGCTTTAAAATGTTAAGTCTTAAGGTTTTGGTTAAAGATTATATTGTGCCTTCGAGGCAAAAAGCCGGATCAAAGGCTGACAGGGCTTTAGGAGGCGGCGATAGCGCTAAAGGGATTATAGCCGTAGGTTTCCAGCAAATCTAAAAGTTTTCCGTTTTGAGAGAGAAACGTATTAATTTTATTAGCTAAAGCCGCGCTGGCCTCGCTTTGATCGGAGGCCGGAAGAGAATATGAAGAAGGGTAGGCCTTTAGAGGTTGCTTATTTAGCTCATCAAGTAAACTCTTTTTTTCTTCTTCGGTCCCCTCAAAACTGTCGACTATCGCTTGGCGGCTGTAAACCCGCGCTTGAATCCCGTTAGCGTCGTCTATAACGGCTATGACGTAATCGTCGCTTAATTGGGGGTAATCCCCAATGGTATTGGCGGTAATCGAGGCTAATTCCGAAATAATCTTGTCAGCCACCTTATCTAAAGCCAAATCGACTTGGTCGGTTACTTGGCTAGCCACGGGCTGCTCCTCTTGGGCTAGGTATGCGGCTAATTTATCATAATTGTTGGTTTTTCCAACATTGAGTAAGGCTGGCTCATAAATTCCGCTGGTGGTGGTGAAAAGAATAGAATTGATAGACACGATGACCTTCCTTTAATTTTGAACCTTAAGGGTCAGAGTTAGGAAAATTTAGCCGATCTTCCCGGCCTACTATTATCGCAGCAATATTTGTGCCATAGCTAGCCTTAGGGTCTTAAACAGCCTTCGGCCCTACGGCCTGAACTAATCGTAGCCTAGGCGAAAGAAAAGCGCTAGTGGCCATAAACGAACAAAGGGCTAGAGGTCAAAAAATTTCATGCTGTGTGACCTAGGCAGCCCTTAGCCAGAGGAGGAGCCACCGACTTAGTTCGAGGGCAATCAGCTTGAAAGGAATGGTTTTACATAAACAAGTCACGATAGCTAAGCGAGAACTTCCCTCAAAGGTCTAGCTCGTGCCATTATTCTTTTGACGTGAGGCGACAATCACAACACTAGCCTTCATAGTTAAAACTTTATCAAACTATTTGTTGGCGCACGAGTCAGTAGTTTAGAGGTTAACAGAAGGCCAAGTTGTCTTAACCGCATTGCTAGCCTAGGTCACAGATTGCCCACTATGAAAAATTTTAAGACTGAGGGAGCGAAAGGAGGGAAAAATACCAGGTTAGGAATTTTTGGCCGAAAAATAGCCAAATTAGAGCGGCTAAAGAGAGAAAGGGGCCGAAAGGGATGGCTTTGAGGGCTAAACCTTGTTTTTGAAAGCGGCCGGCGCTTAAGAGAGCGACCACTGAGATTAAGGCCACCATGGAAGATAATAGAAGAATAGGGGCAATAGCGGGTAAGCCCAGATACATGGCGATAACGGCCAAAAGAGGAGGATCTCCGTCGCCCAAGCCTTTGTGCCCGCGCCAAAGCTTATAAATAACCGACAGCGCTTTTAGGCTTAAATAGCCTAAAATAAAAGCGGCTATTGAAGCAAATAAACTAATGGCCCAATCATTCCAGCCGCCTTCCCTTAAAAAGCGCCAGAGGGTGGCCCCGGCCAAGGGAGGGTAGGGAGTGAGTGCGGCGTTAACGGCCCCCAAAACTGCGGTCGGCCAAATCAGAAGATCGGGGATGACCATCAGTTCCAAATCAATAAAGGTAATAGCCGTCAAGCACATGGAAAAGTAGAAATAAAAAAAATAACGGGCCGTCAAGCCCTCGGTCTGGTAAATAAAAAAAGACAACAAACAGCCCAGTAGCTCAACTAAAACATAGCGGACAGGGATAGGGCCCCGACAAGAGCGGCAGCGCCCTCTTAAGAGAACCCAGCTAAGGAGGGGTAAATTATCATACCAAGGGATTTGATAGCCACAAAGAGGGCAAAAAGAGCGTTTTGGTTTAGATATGGCCAGATCATCTCGCGGTAGACGGTAAATAACTACGTTTACAAAACTACCCACCGATAGTCCGAAGCACAGGACCATAACTATAATTAACGTCTGGCAAAACCAAGCAGGTTCCATCTAAAAATCCAAAAATATAAGCAATCAGCCCCAAGCTTGTATTAAGCTCCAAGCAAGGTGAAACTTGTAGGAAAGGAGCCAAGATGAGGCTAAGTGAAGATTTTTTCCATTTTTTCGTTTAAGGTGTCGGCTGTAAAGGGCTTGACGATATAATTACTGACCTTAGCCTTAACCGCTTCGATGATGTTTTCTTGCTGGGCCTCGGCGGTGACCATCAGGAAAGGAATGTCCTTTAAATGCTCGGTGCTTCTTACGTGTCGTAAAAGCTCAATGCCAGTCATGTTGGGCATATTCCAATCACTGATAATGAGGTCAAATTTATCAATTTCTAAAATGGCCACGGCCTTAACTCCGTCCTCGGCCTCGCTGATGTTGTTGATGCCAAGTTGGCGCAGGATGTTTTTGACGATGCGTCTCATGGTCGAGAAATCATCCACCACCAGCACTTTCATGTTTTTGTCGTAGGCCATAATTTCTCCGAAAAAAAAATTGATATTTAGTTTGAAGCAAAAATTAGTCGCTAAAAGACCTTAAGATGCCTAAGGCCAGCCAAATCGGTTTGATTAGGGCGATGATAAAAAAAAAATCAAACTTAGCGAAAATTTAGGTTTAATTAAGTCCGTAAGGCGACCTAGGGGCTGTAGTGATTTAACATGATAGCAAAAGACAAAAATTTAGGCAAGCTGGCTTAGTAACTGTTCAGGGCAAAAGCGTCAAAATTTTTTTTTAAACCGCTTTTACTGGCATAAATATTGCTTGCCGTACCATCCCGTTGATGAGCCTCCACACCTTCGGGTGGGCAATGTCTCTAAGTTTT
>JAITQT010000093.1 GCA_031288745.1 Deltaproteobacteria bacterium | reverse complement strand
AAATTTTTTTCACTTTTTTCCTAGGCCATGTATTTGGCCTAAATATTCTGGCTCATATAGGCCAAAACAAAGGGTGCGCTCATGATTAAGCAATTAAAAAATCATAAATTTAAGCCCTCAGCTTTAGAGGGTAGAGTTAATTCTACTCTCTTTTTTCCTTCCAAAATCGCTCGCTCTCTTAGGCTGTCGTCTATTTTAATCTTATTTTTCTTGGCCTGTCTTTTTTCTCCCTCCTTGCTCCTAGCTCAATCTAGCCACAGTCATTCCGGGCACGGTGATCATGGGGCTAATTCAGTCCAAGATAGTTCCGCTCAGGCTAATCCCTCCCTCTCCTTGCCGGCTACTTTTTCAGTCAATGGGGTTCTGAACGATATTGATATCCCTGGCGAGCGGATAGTGGTGGCCCACGAGCCTATTGAGGCCGTTGGATGGGGAGCTATGACCATGGGTTTTAAAGTAGGCGATACAGAACTTTTAGAAGGGCTTAAGGTGGGTGATAAAGTAAGGCTAGACATCCACTTTGAAACTTTAAACGATTATTGGGTCGTCGACCTAGAGCCGTTAGAGTAGGAGAGGGGAAGGTGATTAAGCTCCAGACACTCTTTACCCTGGTTCTGGTCCTAGCGCTCGGGCTATCGGCTGGTTATCGTTTAGGAAAAGATAGAATTGATAAGGTTGTTCATTCGGCAAAAACGGATAAAAAAAGCGATGAAGGTCAGTTACGCGACCGAAAGCCGCTTTATTGGTACGATCCTATGTATCCGGGAACCCGTTTCGACAAACCAGGCAAATCCCCTTTTATGGATATGGAGTTGGTTCCCAGATATGCCGATGATGGGGGAGACTCTAAAACCGTGACCATAGATCCGGCGGTAGTCCAAAACCTAGGTCTTAAGACGACCAAGGCCAGAAAGGGGCGGCTTTCAATTGTTAGAGATCTTCCGGCCAACGTAGAGTTTAATAGCTATAACGAAGCACGAGTGCAGCCTAGGGCCGAGGGCTTCGTCAGCTTGGCCGGAAATCTGGCCGTGGGCGATAAAATAGAGGCTGGCCGCGAGATTGCCGTAATCACAGTCCCAGCCTGGGCCTCAGATCAAAGCGAGTACCTTTTGCTAAAAAGTCAGAACGCCCCGGCTCGTTTATTAACCGGGGCCAGAGAAAAATTAAGATTGGGGGGCATGCCGGAAGAGATGCTCAATGAAGTAGATAAAACCTTAAAGGTGCAGACCTCTTATAAAATAATTTCTCCTCTCTCAGGAGTGATTACCGAGCTTTCAGTATACCCTGGGATGAACGTTGATAAAAACTCGACCTTAGTCGTGATCCAAGGTCTAGATCCTGTCTGGGTGACGGCACAAACGCCCCAAAGGTACGTGGGTTTAGTTAAGGGGGCTAAGCTTAGAGTTAGCTCTCCAGCTTATCCTGAAAGGGTCTTTGAGATAGCCTCACAATCGCTTTTGCCTACAGCTAACCACGACGCTAGGACTGTGCCCTTAAGGCTTGAGGTCTTAAACCCCGACGATCTTTTAAAACCAGGCATGACGGCTACTATTAGGCTAAGAAATACTGGTCCTGAGAGCTTGATAATACCCTCTCAAAGTCTAATTGATATGGGAGAGGAAAAGAGGGTCATCGTGAGGTTACCAGACGGCTCGTTTTTACCTAAATTAGTTAAAACTTCAGGCTTATCCGGCTCAGAAACAGCAATTAGTCAAGGCCTTAACGAAGGGGACGAGGTGGTGGTCTCGGGCCTATTTTTAATCGACTCGGAAGCTAATCTCTTAGGCGCTTTAGAGCACCTCAAAGGGGTCTCTGGGGAAAGTGACTCTAAAGATATTTCCGATCTATGAGTAAATATTTTAGCTAGAGTCTCGGTTTCAAAACATAAGCAATAATGCCATTGAAAATTTAGAGTGCCGCCACTTAACCCTCTAAACCTAGGCCCTAAAAAAGGCCGGAAAGGCGAAAAATGATTGCCAAACTAACTAAGCTGTGCGTCACCAATAGAGTCGTCGTTTTAACGGCCTCATTTTTAATCGGCCTATGGGGCCTATGGGTCGTTTGGCACACTCCCGTAGACGCATTACCCGACCTTAGCGACGTTCAAGTTATCATTAGGACCTCGTATCCCGGTCAGCCCCCAAGGCTAGTTGAGGATCAAATTACTTACCCCTTAACCCGCTCTATGCTGACTGTGCCCGGGGCCAGATCGGTGAGGGGCTTTTCGGCTTACGGAGACTCCTTTGTCTACGTAATTTTTGACGATGACGCCGACCTCTATTGGGCTCGCAGCAGGGTCTTGGAGAGCTTAAATCAGGTTAGAAACGAGCTCCCAGAAGGAGTTAACCCTGCCCTTGGACCTGACGCTACTGGCGTAGGCTGGGTGTTTGAGTACGCCTTAATTGATAGAAGCGGCCAAAGGGATATTTCTGAATTAAGATCTATTCAGGATTGGTTTCTTCGCTACGAACTTTCTTCCGTTAAAGACGTGGCCGAAGTGGCTGCTATCGGCGGGGCGGTAAGGCAATATCAGATAGTAGTCGATCCCTTGGAGGCTAGCAGGCTTGGCACTGATATAGAAACTATCATGACTGCCGTTAAAAACTCCAACCAAGAGGCCGGCGGCTCTGTTATAGAACAAGCCGGGGCCGAGTACATGGTTAGAAGCAACGGCTACTTAAAAACTCTCGCCGATTTTTGTAAGATTTTGATTAAAACTACATTAGACGGGACGCCGGTATATTTAGATCAAGTGGCTGATATTCGGCTAGGTCCTGAGATGCGCCGAGGTCTAGCCGATTTAGACGGTGAAGGGGAGGTGGCTGGCGGTGTGGTTCTGATGCGCTCAGGAAAAAACGCTCGAGAGGTTATTGAGGCGGTGAAAGCGAAGATAGAGCAAATTAAGCCTTCTCTCCCCAAGGGGGTTGAAATAGTAACCGTGTATGACCGGAGCCTACTTATAGATAGGGCTATAGATAATTTAAGAAGTAAGTTAATTGAAGAATTTATCGCCGTGGCCGTGACCTGCGCCATCTTTTTGCTTCATTTTAGGTCTTCTCTCGTGGCTATCTTTACTCTACCTTTAGGTTTACTTATCTCTTTTCTCATCATGTACTATCAGGGCGTTAGCGCCAACATCATGAGTTTGGGCGGCCTAGGCATTGCAATCGGCACTATGGTCGACGCTTCCATCGTTATGGTTGAAAACGTTCACAAAAAATTAGAGCGCTTTCGAAATCAAAACGACGGGCTTGAGCCGCAAGGGGAAGAACGATGGCATTTGGTAACCCAGGCCTCTTGCGAGGTGGGGCCGGCCATATTCGTAAGTTTATTAATTATCACTCTTTCCTTCATTCCCGTCTTCGCCCTCCAAGGTCAGGAAGGGCGTCTTTTCGGGCCGTTAGCCTACACTAAAACTTACGCCATGGCTGCGGGGGCTTTTTTGGCCGTCACTTTGATACCGGTCTTAATGGGCTACCTTATTCGCGGAAGAGTACCGCAAGAGCATTCAAACCCAGTTAACCGTTTTATGGTCTTTATCTACGAGCCGCTTTTAAAAGTCGCTCTAAAAAAACCCTTACTAACTCTTTTTATCGCGGCCATAATTTTGATTTCCGGTCTCTATCCGGTTAATAAGTTAGGCGGAGAATTTTTACCCAGAATAGACGAGGGCGATCTTTTGTATATGCCCTCCACCCTCTCTGGTTTATCCGTTTCAGAGGCCGGGGCCCTTTTACAGATTACCGATAAGCTTATCATGAAGGTCCCCGAGGTTGAAGGGGTCTTTGGCAAAGCCGGACGAGCCGAGACGGCCACCGACCCTGCCCCGATTGAAATGTTGGAGTCAACTATCCGTTTAAAGCCTAAGAGCCAGTGGCGAGCTAATATGGAGATGGAAGACGTGATAGAAGAATTAGATAGAACAGTTAAGCTCCCAGGGGTAGCTAATTTATGGGTTCCGCCTATCCGTAACCGCATAGATATGATCTCTACCGGAGTTAAAAGCCCAATCGGGATTAAGGTTTCTGGGGAAAATTTAGAGGAGATAGATGATTTTGCCAAAAAAGTGGCCGAGGTTGCTAGGACTGTTAGAGGGGTAAGCTCGGCCTTGGCCGAAAGCTCTACTGGAGGCCGTTATTTTAACGTTAATATTGATAGGCTATCAGCGGCCCGTTTTGGCCTAACTGTGGCCCAAGTTCAGCTCTTTGTTTCGGTTGCCGTAGGTGGTGAGAACATTGGTAGCGTAGTCGATGGCGTGGCTCGTTACCCGATTAACCTGCGCTACCCTCAGTCGTTTCGAGATAGTGTGGAAGCTTTAAAAAATCTACCTATTCTTACGCCCATGGGGCAAGAGATAGCCTTGGGCGACGTGGCTAAGATAGAGGTCTCCCCTGGCCCAGCGATGCTTAAAAGCGAGCAAAGCCGGCCCACCGTTTGGGTCTATTTGGACGTTAGGGGGCGGGATATGATTTCGGTGGTTAGAGATCTTAACCTCAGTTTTAGTCAAAAGCTTCAAAGACCGGCTGGGGTGAGTTTATCTTTTACCGGACAATACGAACTCTACGAGAGGGCGGCGGCTCGACTAAAGCTCATGGTTCCGGCAACCTTAATTATCATCTTCGTGCTTCTTTTTTCAGAATTTAGAAATTTTTCAGATTCTATAACCATCATGCTCTCGCTACCCTTTTCTTTGGTTGGCGGAGTTTGGTTTATGCACCTTCAAGGTTATGCCGTTTCCGTAGCCTCAGGGGTGGGCTTTATCGCTTTGGCTGGTTTGGCTGCGGAATTTGGGGTCATCATGCT
>JAITQT010000089.1 GCA_031288745.1 Deltaproteobacteria bacterium | reverse complement strand
CCAAGCCTATTGAAAGGGACGACACGTACCGAAACAATGTAGCCCCCTATAGGAGCTTAGTAATTTTAACATCAATCCAAGTTAAAATATATGGTTGGTGCACCGACCTTAGTAGAAACCTCAAAAGAACTAATGTTAAGATCTTAAGGGTTATGCTAAAATTTAATTACAACTTGAAAATCGTTACCAGCCCCAATGTGGGGAAAAAAGATTTGGTGAACGGTTACGGGTCGGTTAGATATATTTAGGTTGTATAACTTTATTTTACACGCTTAAAGTCTAAATTATTTATTATTAGTGGCTATTACGAAGGGACCTTTTATCTTCGGCCGTCTAAAATCAATCTCTGGGCACGGCCAACATTTTTTCAACCGCCCGCAAGGCTTTAAGGCGAATTTCCTCGGGCACTTTGATTATCGGGGTCAGAGTCTCTAAGGCTTTGACTATATCAATTAGAGAGTTCTTTTTCATATTAGGACAGACCATAGGAGTTTGAGGAGTATAAAAGATTTTATCCGGGTTTTGTTTTTTTATTGGGTAAAGGACGCCTTCCTCGGTTAGGATTATAAATTCTTTCGACGAGCTTTCCTGACAGCGCTTGATTATACCGCTAGTTGAGCCAATAAAATCAGCTATAGCCAATATCTTAGGTTGACACTCCGGATGGGCCAAGACCTCGGCCTTGGGATGAGCCTCTTTGAGAGCTGTGATTTCTTTGAGGTTTAAGCGGTGGTGAGTGGGGCAAAACCCTGGCCAAGTTATGACCTTTTTTTCAGGGACAAGTTTTTGGGCGTATTGGGCCAAATTTTTATCCGGGGTCATTAAGATAGTGGGCGAATCTAACGATCTTAGGACGGCTACGACGTTAGCTGAGGTGCAGCAAATATCGCTTAAGGCCTTAACTGCGGCTGAAGAGTTGACATAGGTTAAGACCGGCACGGCTGACAGCTCTTTTTTTCTATCCTCCAAATCTTTGGCCGAGACCATGTCGGCCATGGGGCAGCCGGCCTCAAAATCGGCTAGGACCACTGTTTTTTCAGGGCAAAGGATGGAAGCTGTTTCGGCCATAAAATGGACGCCGCAAAAGATGATGACTTTAGCTTCGTTTCTGGCCGCTTCCTGGGATAAGCCTAAAGAGTCACCTACGAAGTGAGCCGCTCGGTGGACCTCGGGCGGGCAATAATAATGGGCCAGGATGACGGCTTGGCGCTCTTTGGCTAAATGAGCTACTGTTTTTAAAAGTTCTTCTTCATTGGTCTTAAATAAATTATCAGTCATAACTGCCTTTCCTGGTCGGGCTCAAAACCAAAGGATTTGAAACCATGGTTTTAGAGGGTTAATAAACGTCGGTTTCTTCCACCACCTTAAGGCCTTTTAAAATCTTAAAGGAGAAGTGGGCGTCGTCAAAGCCCGGGTTTAGGCTCTGATTAGATAAGTAGAAATCCGTCTTTTCACCCGTGGGCGAGCCGAGTCGAAAGCCGGTTAGAAGATAATCATTATCGCAATAGATAATCAAGCGGCCGCCGCTTTCCCGGTTGTCCTTAGGATCTAAAACCAAGCCGGTTTGATCTTTACGCCTATCTTCCCCTTTAGCCGCGTAAACGGAGAATTTGGCCCGTAAATCGTCTAAGCCCGACATAAAGGTTAATAAGGGAGACAATTCTCCGGCCAGATCGACATTTCGGTAAATATGAACCAACTGTTCATTAGGAATGTGCCACCACACCGTTAAGCCGTCGGTCATCATGGCTTCGTTGTCCGGGGAGGTCTGATCGAGCCTTAACTTAGTTAACCTTTTCCACTGAAGTAACCCTGAGGCCGTTTGGCTGGCTTTATTACGAAAGACAGCGTCGGTAGCCGGGGTAACAGTCGTTCTAGTGTAGGCGGCCGAAAGAGAGGTAATACCTCGATAGCGCTCCGACAAGCCTACCAGAGCCGCATCTATTGGTCCGGCCGATAGAGCTGAGTTGGCGGTTAAAAGAAAAAAGAAAAGCCATAGGCTTAAAAGGGCCTTTAGACTAGCTATAATCTGGTAAAGGGTCTTCGGCCAAGGGTGGAGATAATAAGAGTAATTAAGTATAAACATAAGTTTCACTAAAATAAAATAGTTATATAAGTAAAAAAACTAATATTTAGTTATAATATAGCCTTTTTGTTTAAATAAGGCTGGCAGGCCTTCGGGGCCCACTAGATGGGCGCAGCCAATAACGGCAAATGAGGGCTTAGGCGAATTAAAAAACGGCAAAAGCCTCTCGCTCATGGTCCGGTTGCGCTCAATGATGAGCTTATCCAAAATGGGCTTTAATTGCGGGTGTTTGTCATAGATATTAAAATAGGCTAGTTCAAAACTCTTTTCGTCTCCATCCCGCCAGTATTGGATTAACTTAGTCATCTCGGGTTCAAAATTGTCGATTTCGGCTAGAACGCTTTTTAAAAAGTCAATGGATTGCTCATCTGATAGATTGGCAAACACGTTTAATTGTTCGTCAAAACTCTCCAATTGGTTAATCTTAAGGCCTTTTTGCTTGGCCGCCTTTAGGAAATGGTGATCAATGCCCAATTCTATGTCGTAGCCAGAAGTTAAAAGCACCAAGGTCTCCAAATTAAAAGCCACGGCCCAAGGGCGCATTTTGGCGAAAAATTCTTGAGGAAGGTTGGCTTTCGATAAGGCTTCTTTAAGAGATTGGGCGGTTTGACTATCGAGCACAGACCAAAGCTCGGCTCCGTTGGGGTTAGAAAAAAGCCCATTGTCGCCCATAAAAGATAAGGCCATTTTGGTAATTTGCTCGGTATCAGAGACATCCACCTCAACTACCAATTGAGACGATTGAGAGAAGGCCTCTTCAATGGTTGAAGATAAAGGGTATAAATCGGGCTTAGCCATATGAAGAGAGCCTAAGAGATAAAGCTTAGCCCCGCTCTTGTTTTCAACCAGCCAGAGCATGTTATCGGCTCGGCCCGCGCAAGAGTAAACTAAGATAATTAAGGTTGTAATCAGGGCGCTTAGGGTAAGTTTAAGTTGCTTAAAGTTAAAATTCATCAAAATACCTTAAGAAAAAGCTTTGGCTAAAGGCCAAGGGTAGGGTGAATAAACCAAATTTAATGGCAGAGGGCATTTTTAAGCGACCAGCCAATTTTTTCGAAAAGGTTATCAGCTAGGCCCAAGGCCTACGGCCGTTTAGGGCTTAGCCACCTAAGTTGATTGGCTATGAGAGCTAGAAGCTTAAGAAGCCTTGCCTCTTTACGCTAAAGCGGGCTAAAGCGAGAAAGGGCTATGAATTTAAAAATTATAGCAGTAATGGGGTTAGAAAGACAATTTAAAGAACGCGATGAGTGGGGCCGAGGGCTAAAAATTTGCCTTCATTGAAAAAGACGATATGACTAATTTGTTCAAATCACGACTTTATTAGGTACCCTTGCCCCTAGCCTGAGAACTAATGAACGAGTACCAATTTTTATTAGCCAAGAGATGGAGAAAATAAATTTTAAGTTCAGAAATAGACATTATTAGTTGAAGCATAAAATCGTCTTAAGGGCTTAATAGTTTAAAAAATTAAATAGTAATAAGACTATGTTACAATTATAAGGACTGATAATGAGGACTTTTGGAGTATGATTAATGATGTGATTGTCGCCTCCTAACCATCCACCAGCCTTTCTAGGAGCCTAACCCGTAGAGATTTTAGCAACTTAAGTTATTACATGCGCCACGGTTAAAGTTGCCTTTAATGGATTTTTCAAATAGTATTTGTGTTAAAATCATCCTCAACTGTCCAATTGGGGTGTGACGACAGGATAACAGGCATATTATAAGCCTCGAATCGTCCTGGATAGTCTAAAGGGCAGTAGTGAGAGTTATTTACAACTCACCAGTCGAAGGTAAAAGGAAAAAGAGACCTTGTGAACTGGGACTCTTGAGGTTTATTAAATTAAGTTTAGGTATAATATAAATAATTTAAACTATATAATAACTGTAGTGACTAAAAGTAATTTATAATTTAAGCGAATAAAAAAAATGATAAATATAGGATAGATAATATAATATCTTAAGGAGAACAACATGCGCGTGGATGATTTTAAAAACGCCTTGGCCTTGGCCGCCCGAGAGCTAGCTCAGCGCGATCCGGCTCAAACTGCCTCTCTAGCTGGGGTTAAATTAGAAGAGGGTTTTTTTAAGTTTAATTTTCTTTACCGCCCTATTAAAGTTTCGGCGGACGATTACGTCGCAGCCTATGCCGAGGCTGCGCCGAACGAAGAGCTTAGCTTAACTGATTCTGTTTTAATCCTCCACTTCCTCCAAGGGGCCAAGGGATTGGGTAATCAAGAGGAGTTGGTGGCTTATCGGCAAATCCCTGGCGGCGAGTTTTATTTCGCAGCTTTCCGCAAGAGGGCTGAAATCCCTTTAGTCAAAGTCTTTGGGTCGGCCCCGGGACTTTTAAACAAGGCTGCCTTGCTTTTGGGCGGAGAGGTTAAAGGGGCCATGGGCGATGAGGCGGCCCTCTTTGAAGTTCTACCTAATTTAACTGTAGCCACTATCTTACACCATGGCGACGAAGAGTTTGAGCCGGAAGGGCAAGTACTCTTTAACCGTAACGTGGCTCTGGCGCTTAGCGTCGAAGATGCGGCCTGGCTAGGCTCGGGCGTGGTTTACCGGCTTATGGGTTTATCTAAGAATCTGTCTTAGTTAACCTCAGCCAAAAGCCGTGGTTTTTTTGGCCTATTATTGGGCAGAAGCTAAACTTACTCCAGATCGACCTAAAGATCCTACTTTTTTCGTCATGGCTCTACCTGAGCCGCGCTTAAACTCAGGCAGCTAAAGGACTTATTTGCCCCAAAAACTTTGAGACTTAAAAGATAGCTCAAATTTTTATAGGAAGCGCTGTAAAACTTGCCCTTCAGCAAGGGGATATAAAGCTCATTCCGGTTTGAATCTTGTTTTCATTCTGGAACTCTTTGATTTTACAGTATACTCGCCTAAAATTAAAAGCGATGCTTCGTCTCAGCTTCCCCGAAATAACTCGATGACCAGAGAGAGCCGTCCCATAGTTTGAGCAAACTGTAGGCGTTTAAAGGGTCTATGAAGTCTCTCTGGAAACTCCTTATAAGGCTGTTGACTAAAGATAAATATAAAACAGCTAAAAAGAAAGCGGAAGAAGAACAGCAGAAGTGCAATAAAAAGAGGAAACGTAAGATAACATTTGAAAAAACTATTTAAAAAAAAAACAGAAACTAGTTCGGTATAAAAAAGCCGAGGTTCGTAGAGATTATTTGAACAAGGTCTCGCCCACTATCCGCAAAAACCAGGGTATCGCTGTAGTTGAGAGTTCAGAATAAAAAATAGGTCTAATCTGCGTTAAGAACAAACCTAGAGATGGTCAAGGCTAAGAGCGGTCTTCCCCAAGCTATCCTAGGCTAAGGGGCTAATGGCGAACAGGTTGGACAATAAATTGAAAGAAAAAAGTGGAAAGTTAATAAAATTTTAGTTAATGTAGATAAGCCAAAAATTTTTGGAAGGTAGCCGTATAGAAAAAGGTAATCGCCCAACCAAGCTCAATTTATACGCTTAGCTATAGGCCTAGCCTTTAAATGTTTTGTTTCAAAAGTTATCTTAGGTTTTATTTTTTTTTGGGTGCTTCTTAGATCTTCATCCACTTTCTTTATAAACGTTTTCTGAAGTCAAGCTTAAAATTAAAGTAACCGTTCACCAAGTCTTTTTTCCCCACGTTGCGGCTGGTAGCGACTTTCGAGTTGTAATTAAGTATTAGCATACCCTTAAGTTCTTAACATTAGTTTTTTTAACGTTTCTACTTAACTATCTGCTCCAAGCATATATTTTAACTTTGATTAATGTTAAAATTACTAAGCTCCTATAGGGGGCTACATTTCTGCGGTATGTGTCGTCCCTTTCAATAGGCTTGGCACCGCAGCGTTATCTCTTGTGAACGGGCCCTTAAACGTTCACATTTGTGAACTGACACAAATTAAACTAATTGATTTTGGCCTAATTTCCCTAGATTACAAAGATTCTAGAGCCTCAAAATCATTCAACCTCCTAAAGAGTAAAAAAGGTTGACTAAAAAAGCTCGAAAATTAATTTTGGTGATACAGCAAAAGTGGAAAATCATTTCGTTCTTGAGTATAACATACTATGAAGTTTTACAGCGCTTATGGTAAAACGCGTCTAAATCACCCCTAAGCGAAAGAGGGATTTAGACGCGTTTTAGAATTTAGAGTGTCCGTTCACCAATGTGAAAGTTTAAGGGCCCGTTCACAAGAGATAACGCTGCGGTGCCAAGCCTATTGAAAGGGACGACTCCTCAACAATGTAGCCCACTATTAGGAGCATGGTTGGAGCAGAGAGCTAAGTAGAAACCTCAAAAGAACTAATGTTAAGATCTTAAGTGTATGGTAAAACTTAATTACAACTCGAAAGTCGCTACCAGCCGCAACGTGGGAAAAAAAGACTAGGTGAACGGGTACAATTTACATAAGAAAAAAAAATGTACTAGGATTTAAATTAGTCCATTGTTTTATTTAGAAACTCCCACATAGCCTTGGCAGCTGAGTGAATGGAGAAAACGGTTAGACGACAATCAACGCTCCTTCTCACTCCCAGAGGCAGATCTTTTATATTGCAAAAGGGCCGGCCGCCGTTAAGGTACTTAACTTTGTGCCAGTGCGGATAGCCAGCCTCGGGCCTATCGTCACCTAGTTCTGGGTGAAACTCGTAGGGTCCGGTGACTTCAGCTAGATAAATCTTGTCGTCGTTCGGGACAAGGATGATGTCGCCTATTCGTATCTGATTGACAAAGCGATCCAGAACACCGGCGGCGACGGCCAATTCGCTTTTTTGCTCATCCTTATAGTGTTCGTAGGTGCGCAAAAGGCGGCTAGAGAGTTGGTTTCGATCTAGGCCTCCGCCTAGATCGCCCACAGCTGGCCATCCTATGGCCACCATGTTGTCGGCTATGAATGAATCCAGGCGGTTGGTGAAGTTGGGCTCGGGCCTGATAACCCAAAGATTTTTAGACATAGCGCATCCTTTTAGACCTGACCCCATTGGAAAAAATTGAAACTTATCAAGACGAGCACGGCCGCCAAGGGGGTATTAGGCCAATATTTAAAGATAAATAAAAAGAAAACGATCCGATAGGCTACGTACGCTACTTTAACGACGAATGCTTCATTGGGCCAGAAAACTTACTAGTCAAACCTAAAAATTAAGGGTAAAACTATAAATAAAAAATTGACTAGTCTGAGGAAGAAATAAAGAAGAGCAAAAAAAGGAAATAAGCCTATAGTTAATTCGCCGCGACCATTTGCGTTGAGTTAAGAGCTGACTAAACGCTGGGTTAAAAAATAACGACGTTTGGTTTTCCTAAACTTAACCGTAAATAAAAACTAACATAGGAAAGTACAATTGTCAAGAGTAAGTTTAACCTTTAGTTAAGACAATAGATATTTGACTATCCGCCCACTCAAGGACAAAGGTGTCCCGGACAACCATAAGAAAGAAGATGAAGGATTTTTTTAAAGATATTATAGCATAAAATGCTCATTAAATTTCAATAAAAAATATATTTTAAGCTATAAAAAAACTTAAAAAGGGTATATTTAGTTGGCTCTTTAGTTAAAAGCCTGACCCAGGAATGAGAGTTTTAGGAGAGGCTAAAGTTGTCTTTGGATTATACTTTAGGCCAAAAAAATTAAAAATAGTAAAACAAATAGTTTAATGTAATGACAAAACTTAGATAATTTTAAGCTAAATTATTTGGTTTGTTTGGCCCTAAATATTGCTTTAATTATAAGGAATATTTGGCTAAAGTTTGTTCTGAAATTGATTAACAATCCTTAAAGAATTGGAGGCCGGTTTTACGTATTTCTGGCCCCGGTAATTTAGTTTAGGATAATTCAGAAAAAAGTTAATGACCCTAACGAACCAATTGGCTCGATATTTACGATTATCCTAAAAGTTTTAGCTCTTGGGGCATATTTTTTTTCTAGGCCGTAATGCTTCTGGCCAAACCAGGCCCTTTAGTTAATAGGCGCTATAGCTCTTTTAGTAAAGGTAACCGTTCACCAAGTCTTTTTTTCCCACGTTGCGGCTGGTAGCGACTTTCGAGTTGTAATTAAGTTTTAGCATACCCTTGATCGAAGCGCAAAAAGTCCCATTTATCTGTCCTAAAATTATTAACATACCATTATTACTAGTTAATTTTTTAGACTATTTTGCTCTGCAGATGTTTTTGCGTTTCGATCAAAGTTAGATTCCTGAAGCTTACTACCTATACCGCTTTAATTAATGATTAGGAGGCTATACGCCTAGGTGTCCCGTCTAATGAAGCTGATTGTGCCTCTACTACGACCTCGAAAAGATGCCTTTATAAATCGTTCACATTATTGACAAAGCTAGGGGCGGCGGTGGTTACTCGCAAATCTAGCCATCTGCGGCATTAAATGTAACCAATAGACTCTTTATTAAGATAATAGGATTTTTCTAACCATATATTCCTAAACTAACGACGAAGATTCTAGCTATGATTATGGTGTCCCTTAAATACTCTGCGGCCTTTAATTTAACTCGCAAGTTACTGCTCTGCCTAAAGAGATTAGGACTTCTCTTTCGCTCTAGTAGCGGCGATCACCAAGTTAAACCTAAACCACCCTAAGCTCCCCAAGACCCACGCTCTCGCGCTGCCTGCCTCGGTCAGCTCTCTGAAATCTTAAAATTGCGTCACATAAGTTCGTTTTCACTTTTAATGGCCGAAGGTTACACCGGCGACTAGACTTAATAAGTTTGGGGTTCCCCTCAAAGTCCTTAGGCCTTCTAGTTGGGGTCGAAAAAAAAAGGTGAAGTTTTATTGAGTTTACGTCGTAAAGTGGCCGTTGATTGCCTGCGGTAGTTTCAACATTAAAACGCTTAAATGCTGAATGTCGCCTCCCAACAATTATAGCCGTCGCCCTGGAGGGGCGACGGCTCTGAGTTTACTTATCGCAACTTTTTAGATTATAAAATAAGCAAGCCATTGCTCCCATGGCTATATCTAGGGGGAACCTGGCAAGAAAGAAGATGAAAGCCGCCCTTTTGACCCTCGGTTGCAAAGTCAATCAAGCAGAATCCTCGGCCATGATGGAAGACCTTATCCAGGCGGGCTACCAAAGTGCTAGCGCTCTTGAGGCTGACCTAGTGGTTTTAAACACTTGCGCGGTGACCCAAAGGGCTGAAAGCGAAGCCCTAACCATATTAAGGAGACTTAAGCGCCAAAATCCCAGGGCCTTGGTGGTGGCTACGGGCTGTTTGGCCCAATTGAACCCGCATAAACTTTTAAAAGATAATCTGGCCGACTTAGCCTTAGGTCAAGATCAGAAGGCCTCGCTAGTTGAGCTACTAAAGCTACCCAAAGGCCAGTTTCTAGTCACTACAGATTTTAAGCCCTCTTTTTTTTATCATCATAAACCCGAGCGCACCAGAGCCTTTCAAAAGATACAAGACGGCTGCGACGCTAGGTGCTCTTACTGCGCAGTCCCTTTAGCCCGCGGGCCCTCTAGGAGCCAAGGCCTTGAAAAAGTTATTGAGGGGCTCGAGGGCTATCTAGCCATGGGCCTAAAGGAAATAGTCTTAACCGGTATCCATTTAGGTCAATGGGGTGCAAGGCTTATGCCGCCAAATAATCTAGAAACCCTCCTTGAGGCGGTGGATAAAAAGCTAGGCTCTAAGCTTAAAACGGCTAGGATTAGGCTAAGCTCAATAGAGCCTCTTGAAGCCCCATTGGTGGAAAAAGCGCTTAAGAGATATTCTTGGCTCTGCCCTCACCTTCATTTACCTATCCAAAGCGGCAGCGATAAAATCTTAAAAGCTATGAATCGGCCCTATGATAGTAAACAAGCTTGCGATATTATTTTATCTTTAAGCCAACAAGTCCAAGGGCTAAATTTAGGGACCGATTTGATGGTGGGTTTTCCAGGGGAAACGAAGGAAGATTTTGAGTTGAGTTATAATTTAGTAAAATCCCTACCTTTTGGCTACCTCCACGTCTTTCCCTTTTCCCCAAGGCCGCAAACCGAGGCCCAAGCTCTTAAACAGATTACCCCCGAAAAACTTAAAAGGGCCGCCGCAGCTAAGCTCAGGGCCTTGGACCAAGAAAAAAGAGCCTTATTTCTTTTAGCCAACCAAAATAAGCCTAGAGTGGCCTTAATCGAAAACACTACCCACCGCTTAAGCGGCCGTATTAAACTCTTAACCGACAATTATATCCAAGCTCTTTTACCTATTGAAATTAAGGCCGAGCCAGGCTCTTTAATGGAAGTTTATATCGGCTCCTCCCTCAACCGCTGGCGCTTGGCCGAGGCCTATGTGGACCATTCCAAAAACGAAAGCACGTGATCTAAGTTTGCGGGACCCCTTGAAAACTAAAAAAAAAGACTTAAAAAAAGTAATTCCATTAAACCAAATCTACGGCGACTCCTTAGAGGTCTCCCAATTTTTGGCCCAAACTGACCCCCTAGCCATCCTCGCCTCCGAGCTGGGGCAAGGCTTTAAGGACTATAGAATAGCCTGGGAAAAGGCCAAGAACTTTTCCCAAATCCCGCCCTTTCCCCTCCACGTCGACTACGAGCTTAAAAGGGCTTGTAACCTAAAATGTCCCGTCTGCCCCAACGCCGATAGCCCCTCTATTAAGGCTGTACAGCCGAAAAGAGAGCTTGAACCCACAACAGTTAAAAACTTAATCGATCAAGGTCTAAAATCCTCTCAAGCCTCCATGGGCTTTGGGGGTTTGTGGGAGCCGCTATTATCGCCCAATTTAGTCGATTTAATCGCCTACGGTAGACAAAACGGCCTAATAGAAGCTATGTTTAACACTAACGGACTACTTTTAAGCCCAAACCTTTCTCGCGATCTAATCGAGGCAGGGCTAACCAGAATAATGATTAGCTTAGACGCAGTGACCGAAAAAACCTATGCCCAGATGCGGCCTGGATCAGATTTTAGATTAGTTAAAAATAATATATATGAATTATTAGATATAAAACAGAAATTAAGACTAAAATTACCTTTAATTAGGCTTAGTTTTTGTCTTACTAAACACAATCAAAGAGAACTTCCACAATTTTTAGCTACCTGGCAGGGGCTGGTAGATTTTTTTTCCATCCAGCGTTACGGACTCTTGCGCCGAGGTGGGCCCGACCTCTTTGCTAACCTACCCTTATCACCAGCCGCGCCTCGGCGCTGCGCCCAACCCTTTAAAAGGCTATCGGTTGGGCACGACGGGCTAGTCTATCCTTGCTGCGACCTCTCTGGACTTAATTTACCTTTAGGCTCAATTTATGAGCAAGATCTCCTCACTTTGTGGAACGAAAAGTCTTTAAGCCTAATAAGGGCCGAGCATAGTCGGTTGCCCTTAAGCCTTAATTCCACTTGCCTAAGCTGCCAAAATAAATACCAACCTAGCCCTTAAAAGCCCCAAGAGACTAGTTGGCTTTGAGCTAGATAATTAGGGCTAAATTTTTAATTTTCTAGAGGGTTAAGCCTTAAATTTTACTTTTAGCTCTTTCTCTGCCTAGTAGGGTAGAGTACTGGCGCGGTAGCTTCCACCCAGTTTAAGTGAAAAAAAACTTAAATATCGTTTAGACAGTGAACAAGTTTTCCGTCATGGCTTGGCCACACTTAACCGTCTATGTCTAGACAAATTCTTCCAGCACAAACAGTATAGCCTTTCGGGCTAGTAAGGTCTGATTTACATCATGAGTTCATCTCATCTCCATCTTTCTCCCCCTTCCTAATTGGTGTTATTGATTACCAACCCTTGGGCCTTTCGGTTTTCGGTACTATGGGAACTCTAACTCCTATTTAGTCCTCTTTCACCTTGATGGTTCTCCCCGCTTATCTTACAACGCTTTACGAGCATTCCATTCCAATCACTTGAGGTCACTGAAGGTCTGTTTCTCCGTCGCTTTGTTCACCGCCTCCATTGCTTGTCGCACAGCCGCCATAGCATACCCCTTTTTACTTACTGATAACAGGTACTTTTTGCGCTTAGTTCTGAAATAAACATTATCGTGAGTTCCCGACCTGTTTTCCTACTACACTAAATCGAAAGGTAAGAGGTCAATATGCCCATTGTTCTTTTAACTCTCAGCTTCGGCGGCGAGGGGTTGTAAAATATGCTCGGCTAAAAACGAGCAGACCGGGGTGGCCACGGCGTCGCCCATGGCTTTATAGCCTTGGTTATAATTTTGCGGCAAACGAAAGCTTTCCGGGGCCCCCATGAGGCGAAGAGTTTCCTGGGCGGTTAAAAGGCGAGCCTGCCAAGAGAACTCGCGGCGAATCAACAAAAACTGACGACTGCTACCGCCTTGAGGAGTTCTTAAGCAGCCGGCGGTTTCGTCAAAACGCAGCTCTAAGACTTGACGACCGTTTCGGACGCGTTTATAACCTGGGACTACTAAGAGATCACTATTTTGGAGCCTAAGTCGGTGTTGTGGTGAAATTAAAGACAAGATTTTTCGATTTTTATCTTCCTCAAAACACGGAGCTTTAAAATCAACTAAATCGGAGAGCTTTAAAACTCGCGGCCCGGGCTTAGGGGCCTTAAACCAAAGCCAATCGTCGAGACCTTGAGCCGCTCGAACTATAGCTTTGGAATGGAGCCAATTAGGTCCGCTATCTAAAACTGAGGAAGGGATGGTTGCGGTTTTCCGCACGGCCACCACAAAGATGCGGGGCCTTGATTGAGGGAGAAAGATGGCCGCATCTAAGAGCATCGCCCCCAAGCGATAGCCGCGAGAGGCTATCGCTTTATGAAGCGTTCGGTACCATTGCCCTTGGTTTTTAGAAACCAAACCGGTCACGTTTTCAGCCGCCAACAGCCGAGGGCGGCTCTGCATCTCGTCGGTCACCCTAAGCCACTGCCAAACCAAGCCGCTGCGGCTAGCCTCTAAACCACCCGTTTTTCCCGCTAGAGACAAATCCTGACAGGGAAAACTAGCCCACGAGAGAGCGGCCTGAGGGAGATCGCGCCCGTTGATTGAGGTAACTGAAGCTAGATGAAATTTTTCTAAGCCAAAGTTAGCTTCATAGACCCAGGCCTTTTTCGGGCAAACATCGTTGGCCCAAAGTAGATTAAAATATGGGGCCAAGGCCAAACCAACTAACCCGCTGCCAGCGAAAAAATCTAGGACCCCTGGCTTATCTCTATCCATCCCACTCCCTCGTTAGGCGTCTCTAATGGCTAGAGCTTATTGTTTTTCTCATGTCTAGAGGACTTTGAGCTCTCAAAGTGTGTCTCTGGATTGAGGCCTAGACATTTATCGGCAAACTCGCACCACTTAGCGCAGCCCTCATTTAACTTGGGATTGGCAAAGAGGTAACCGCAGCCGGCGCAGCTCCTTTTAGCATCGTCTTTAAAAAATTCTACCTTCTCTCCACAAGCCGGGCAGACTATCTCGAAGATGTCTCCGGGCTTCCAGAAGGCCGTGTTTTGTCCGGGGCACATTACGATTGTCATCTTATAGCCTCTTTTTTGCTTGAACGATATCCCCTTGAGGGGTAAAGGCCCAGCCTTTGAGGATAACGTCTTGGCGAGCGCTTCTAGAGAGGGCCTCGGCGGCTATAGTCCACTGGCTTCGACAGCACTGAAGGTTCATGACTGGAAGCCAAATCTCTTCAATGGCCAAGTTATCTCTTAAAATTACGCCCATCTTAGCTGCGTACAGCTCTCCATCGTCTAATTTAGGGCAGCCTATTAAAAGAGGTCTATTTTTATCTAAAAATAGACTATGAAACCTAGGGCTAGCGAAAGAGACGCAATCGGCAGCCCAAACGATGATTTTTTGATTTAAAAAAGTCGATTTGGGACTCACTAGAGCCAATTGGATGGGCCAGCTAGTTAGGGGGCCCTCAGCTTTCTCCTCTTTAAGCTCCACTTTGATAAGATCGGCTTTTAGAATAGCCTTGCGATCAAAAGGCCTAGCCGGGCGGCTCTTTATCTTAAGGGCCCCTTGAGGGCATTGCCCCAAACAGGCCCCCAAACCATCGCATAACTTATCGTCAACTAGCTTAACTTTGCCTTCTTCTATAACCAAGGCCCCTTCGGCGCAGCTAGGTAAACATTTTCCGCAGCCGTCGCATAAACTTTGGTTAATCTCAATAATGTCTCTGAGTCTTAACCCTTGAGACTCTGCGGCCGATAGGCTACTCTGATTATCGTTTGATTGTTTTGCGCTTTCAAAGCATTTCATATATCGCCTCCTTGAGCTTTTCTAATAGTCTGCCACAGCCGGGGGGCTAAATCTTTGATCTAGATCAAAATAGCCAAAAAAAATTCGGGCTCAAAAAACCAAAGGCCTAGGTTTTGATAAGAGGCTTTCTCCGTTCACAAAGCTTACCCAAGGTCCAGACTAAAAAAGAAAAGCCCCCAGCCCTATTATTATAATTCAAATTTGCTCTCTATTCTAAAGCCTAGCCCGAGTTTCGCAGTTAGCAAGTTGATTGTCATAATAACCATGCAAAATCAATGAGTTAAGAAAAGGACGCTTGTATTACCTACGATTAAAAAAAATCTTTCTTTTAGTTAGTGATAGTTCCATAATCTTAGAATTGTATTACCCATATGGGGGGAATTCTCAATATAGTCTCACTTGTAGTCAAAAATTACGGAACAAAAAAATACTACTATGTGGTCGAGTCGGCAAGAGTCAATGGTAAACCCAGTATAGTAAGCCAGATATACCTTGGCAGCCTTGAATCCATGGTGGAGGCACGTCGGAGGATGGCTCAAGTGATTGTTGAGGAGGAGCCTGACCATTCGAAAATCCTTGAATTCGGACCAGTCAGTGCACTGATGGACGTCGCCGAAAGATTAGCTTTGCGCGAAATAATAGACAGGCATGCTGGAAAGAGAGCTCAAGGATAGCCGGTTGGAGATCAAATCCTGTCGGCTGCTATTAACAGAGCTGTAGATCTGATAAGCAAGAAGGAGTTTTTCGAGGGCTGGTTACGGGGATTGTATTACCCAAAATATTTTCGAAAGCTACCTCCAAACATCTATCCAGCCAGGGTTTTTGTAACAATATGTCTATTTTAACAGAGGAGAAAATAAAACCCATAGAAGAAGATATATCTATAAATATAATAAAAAAAGTAATATACCGATAAATTATTTATATATATAAAAATACAAATATTTTTATATATATAAATACTGACAATAATTATTTATTAACTAAAAGAGATATAAACAATAAATATAGATCTAATTTAATAATTATATGGTTATAATTAATAGCGTAAAGCTATTATGGCATTCCCCTATTTCATTAATTTTATGCTAATAATACTAGAAGAGTTTCTAAATTTATTTATATTTATTTTTAGGCTATAGCCCGAATGTTTTATTGCTAATGATATAGGACTCACCAGGATATGATACTAAATTTAACTGGAAAAGCCTGAAAGAAATTATTTTTCCCCGCTTATACTGACACAAATATTGCTCCCTTTCCCTCCCGTTGTTACTCCTCCACTCCTTCGGGTGGTCAATGTTTCTAAATTTTTTCCAGCTGTGCAATTGGGCGATGGTGTAGTCTAGCAAGCCGCTTAGCCAATTTTGACCGATTATCACCCTTACATAAATTGGCGCAAACACCATTAAAATAGGAGAATTAAGATT
>JAITQT010000036.1 GCA_031288745.1 Deltaproteobacteria bacterium | reverse complement strand
TTTGATCGAAGCGCAAAAAGTCCCCTTTATCAGTCTTTCAATTTGTAACATAGTCTTATCACTAGTTAATTTTTTAGACTATTGTGCTTTTAAGAGGTTTTTGCGCTTCGATCAAGTTTTTAAACGAGTCTTGTACTTCAGCTAGCCGTGAGTTTATTTAGTCTAAAAAATAATTAGTTTAGGGTTCGATGCAAATTTGGCCTCTTGAATAGTTACTATATGATAGTTAAAAAGATACTTTACGCTCAAAAAGCTATTGACGCCTCCCTCTCTCAGATGGCCGACGATATCCTCAGTCGTTTTCCCCAACCTCCGGTCTTGGTGGGGATACGGCGCGGCGGTCTAGTTATCTGCGATCGCTTAGGTCAGCTACTGTCTCATCGCGGCGGTAACCCTGTGCCTATAGGAGTGGTTGATATTAACCTCTATCGAGACGATTGGACTATGGCTCGATCGTTTCCTAAAGTCGGCCGCACCGAGATCTGCTTTGGCTTAGACGATCGCCGGGTCGTTTTAGTTGATGACGTCCTCTATACCGGCCGCACGGTTAGAGCGGCCTTAGAGGCCTTAACTGAGTTTGGCCGGCCAAGGAGGATTGAACTGGCCATCTTAGTCGATAGAGGCCGCCGTGAGATGCCTATTCAGCCAGACTACGTTGGTTTGACCATGGAAACCTCGGCTGAGGAGATGGTTGAGGTCCGTTTTTCAGAAGCGGCCAATGGTGATGAAATCGTCCTTTTGGGGCCAAAGTAGATTAATAACATTTTTTATCATTATTTTATTACCAATAATCTAAATGATATGGAGCCAAGATTTTATGTCTAAAGCTGCGCTTTTTTTAATAAACGGTTTTGAGGAACTCGAGGCCATCACCATCTTAGATCTACTTCGCCGGGCTCAGGTCGATCTTCAGACTATCTCTTTGGAAAATAATTTAACCGTTGTTGGTAAGCAAAGGCTAACCGTAACGGCTGATATTAGTTTTAATTATTTGAAAGCCACGGAAAAGGATATGCTCATTATCCCTGGGGGAACTTTAGCCTATCTTGAGCATCAATCCTTTTTGCAGCTTATAGCCGCCCAAGCCGAAGCGGGCCAAAAGATAGCCGCCATTTGCGCCGCCCCCGTGGTCCTGGGCCGCTTGGGCCTTTTAAAAGGCCGTCGGGCCGTCTGCTTTCCGGGCTATGAAAAAGAACTAATCGGGGCTGAAATCCCTTCGCCTCCGCCGCCAGTAGTAACTAGCGGCCAATTTACCACCTCTAGGGGACCGGCCACGGCCATACATTTTGCCTTAACTTTAGTTTCCATTTTAGAAGACGATATAATTTCCCGTAAAGTGGCTCAGGATATCCTTATGCCGGGAATGCCCAAATAGTCTTTGTTTTTTTAGCCTTCCCGTTCGTCCAGGCTTTCCGGTGCCCGTTTAATTTGGGCACGCTCTTTGCGGAGAAACCATGTCCTCAATTAAAAGGCGTCCTCCTCGCGATAAAGATTCGTCTAATAGCGATTCATCGTTAACCCAGTCGCCTAAATATGATTCAAGTAAGCCTCGCGCCCCTAAAGGCCGCCCTCGGCCTAAAACAGACGATTACCAAGTGGCCAACAGCCCTTTGGGGCGCACGCTTTTTAAGCGTGGCCCTAAGGCTGATGAGGGAGAAAAACCGCTTCGTCGGTCAAACGGTTTTAAGCGCTCTAGTGGCCCTTCCAGTGGCCCCTCGCGTCGCAGGCCCAGTAGTTTTAAGGGCCATCGGGGCCCCTATAATAATGAAGAGGGCCAAGAAGCGTTCGAGGGCCAATCTAGGCCTTCTAAGCGAGAATTTTCTTCTAATTCTCCATTTAAGCGGCCTTCGTTTTCCAGAAGAGATAAGCCTTTTGCCCTTGGAGCAAAACGAGAGTTTCGCTCTGGTCCGAGCCGTTTTAAAGATGGATTAAGCGATTCTCTTTATTCTTCTTTAGTGGCCATGGCCCAAGATGAGTTCCCAATTGCCTTAAAGCGCTTAGAAGAAGCTAAAGACTCTTTACGCAGCGCGGCTGAAGCTAGTTTAAGCTCTCACGACCAATTTAAAAGTGCCATCGAAAGTAGCCTAGATCTCCTTTGGCCCTCTTTGAGCGAGGATAGCGAGCTAACAGAAGATAGGGCCCCAGGCTCACCAGAACATT
The DNA here is from genome assembly GCA_031288745.1 of Deltaproteobacteria bacterium. GTDB lineage: Bacteria > Desulfobacterota > Desulfarculia > Adiutricales > Adiutricaceae > JAITQT01. The sequence continues at coordinate 5,319 of JAITQT010000036.1, read as the reverse complement.
TGATAAATACTCAAACTCGCGATAAGTTAACCGAGAGGCTTAAATCTTTAAGCCCCATTGTTCTTGAGCTAAGCTCTCTAACGGCCTCCCTTGACGATTTGGTGGGCCAAAGGCTTTCTAAGATAGAAAGCTTTTTACTCGCTCTTAGCCGCCTTTTAATTGATTTTACCGACCGGCCTAGAGCCCGTGCTGGTTTTAATCAACCTAGAGAGCGGGGTTATAGAGAGGCGGGCGATAAGAGTTTTAATTATAGATCTAATAGACCAAAATATAATGAATCAAGATCAACAGATTCAAGGTCTAATCAATCAAGATCAACAGATTCAAAATTTAACCAATCAAGATCAACAGATTCAAGGTCTAACCAATCAAGGTCAACAGATTCAAGATCTGGCGGACCCTCTCGTTTTAAGCCTTATAATAGGAGCTTAAGCGAGGAGTCTAAGCTAAGGGAGACAAGAGAAAAAAGATCCCGCCCAAAAGGCTCTAGCCAGGGCCGATTTGAGGGCGATCGCTTTAATGGCGCTAAAAAGGGTCCGGGTAAAGGTAAAAAGGAGGCGGCGGCCTCTAAAAAAGAGAGCGCCCTTAGAGGACCTGACGCTGAAGGCTTTAAGCAAGAAGAGATTGATAAATTAGTCGATCAGTTACTTAAAAATAAAAAAAAATAATATTGGAGCGTTAATTTGGTCGAGCTGGCTAAGAAATCTTCTCTATCCACCCCGTCTGTGGCCGTTGAGTTTTCCTCAATCAGCCTAAATTTCGGTCCACGCCAGGTCTTAGGGAGCCTTTCTTTTGCCGTTGAAGCGGGGAGTAAGGTTTCTTTATTAGGAGAAAGTTCTTGCGGCAAAAGCACGATTTTAAAATTAATCGCTGGTTTGATTACTCCTCAAAGCGGTAAGATCTTCATCTTTGGTCAAAATTTAGCCGAGCTAAGCCGCTCGGATATGGAAAAGTTTAGACGCTCTTTGGGCTTTCAGTTTCAGGCCGGGGCTATGTTTGATTCCATGACGGTTGAGGAGAACTTACTGATTGCCAGCCGCGAGGGTCGGCGCGGGCGCTCTCTTCCGGCCTTAGGTCGAGACGAGATAGCTGAGCTATTAGATAAGGTGGGCCTGGCTAAGGCCATGAAACTTAAACCCTCCGCCTTATCTGGCGGTATGCGCAAGAGGGCGGCTTTGGCTAGGGCCTTAATTGCTAGGCCAAGTCTCGCTTTATTTGACGAGCCCACGGCCGGGTTAGACCCCATCACCTCTTGCTTAATTATTGATCTTTTAAACAGCCTATCGGGTAAAGAGCAAGCGGCCATGATCTTAGCTAGCTCCGATATAGACGTGGCCCGCCGCTTTAGCGACGACATCTTATTAATAGGTAGCGGACGCCTAATTAAGCGGGGCTCTTTAAAGGATATGTTAGAGAGCAGCGATAAATACGTTGAAAGATATTTTCGCCGCTTTAAAATGGCCTACCCCCAAACTCAAGCCTTGGACCTAAGTGGGCCGACTATGACCACTGCCGATGCCACCTAAGTTATGGCTACTTTCTATAGACCGCCTCAAAGCCTTAGCCTCCGAGACTATCTTTTCGGAGGCTCAATTTTTCTCTCGCTCCCCAGGTAGCGATCTCTTAGCTCTTCTGACCCCCGAGCGTCGTCAAAAGGTTCTTCGCTATAAGCCTTTTAACGATAAGTTAAGATCGCTGGGCGCGGGCCTTCTTTTAAGCTTAATCCTTAAAGCCAACTCCCTTGGCTCTATTAGCCTTTCCCCTAGCGGGAAACCTTATCTCACGGCCGGGGGCCCTTATTTTAGTCTTAGCCATAGCGGCCCTTATGCGGCCCTGTTAGTCGCCAATAAGCCCTGCGGCCTTGATATCGAGATGATCTCAGAGCGCCCCATCTCACCCTCTCTTTCCCAACGGGTCTTAACCGAGATAGAATCGGCCCTCTTTGAGGCCTTAAAGCGCTCTCCAGAAGTCTTCGCCGCCATTTGGGCTATAAAAGAAAGCTATATGAAGGCCTCAGGCTTAGGCCTAAGGGCTCTCCCAGACTCGTTTTCAGTTTTACCTCCTTGGCCTAAGGCTAAATTACTCTTCAAGTCTTATTTTATAGCCCGCCCCTTTAAACTCCCTGGAGCTAGGGCGGCCATAAGCTATAGGCTCGACGGGCCCCGCGACTTTGACCCAGGCCCCCCCCTTATTTGGCGGGCTGAGCCAGCAATCATTAAGGCCCTTAAAAATAGGCCTAATTTTTAGCTATTAGGCTAATTTTACCCAGTTTTCTTGGCCTTATTTTTGCATAAGAGCTAACGGAGCTAAGGACGAGGCTGGGCGGTTATTTAACAGTTCTAGCGGCATGGTCATATATTCGTTTTCTATCCAGTTGTTTATCGCAAATTTTTTATTGACAGGAGTGAAAATTTATTGTATTAATAACAACGTTATCTAATTTTTAAATTCACCCTGCCTGTCGGGCCATTAACTGGAGGTAACTTAAACTCGGTTCTTTTCTTAGCAAAGCCCGAGGTGCCTATCTTTTTTTTGTCACCTCCTGGTTAGTCGTCTTGCCCCCTTCAATAATAGTCGACTTTCTTAACCTTTATCTTGGCTTTGGCTTTTAAAACTTTCTAGGCCTTTGTCGTAGGCTAGACTGAGCTAAGGTAATAAGGTTGGGCTAATATTTTGGGGAGAGGCTCTCGCGATTATTTTAGCTTTTTTTTGGTTTTAGAGTTGAGAAAAACCAATAACAAAAATATCGAAATAAGATAAAAAAAATAGAAGAAAGAAGAGGAAGTAGAATAAATTATGATAAAAACTTACCGACCTCCAACTTCCCGGGTCTTTAAGCGTTTAACAACAATTATTTTGGCCTTTTTAGTATCAATTTTAGCCATAGGTTGTATACCCAGTCATCAAAATCTTACGGCCTCTAAAGCGGCCCGTAAATCTCAAGTTTTTAAACCCTCTCAAGGGCTAACGCTTAGAGCCGCTCCCTCTGAGTTTAGTCATACTAAGTCAATCACTGCCAATCATCGCCCCGCCAAGACTATAAATTCTAACTCGTCTATTAATTCTTCACCCTTAAGCTCATCTTCCCCTAATTTGCTAGTTTCTCCTATCATTGAGACTAACTCGCCCATATCCGCAGCCGCTGCTGGCTCAGAAGCGGACTCAAGCCTCTCTTCTATTGAGAGCGCTTCGGCCTGGCCGGCGAGCGATTTAAGGGTCCTAGAAGCTCAACAAGCTGCTCAACAAACAGAGCCAGCCGCGCCCGCTCAAAACCAGGCCGCGGCCCTTATAAACCCTTCTTTTATCTCCGTTTCTTCTAGCCCCTCTAATCCCAATCAAACTAGCTCGCCCTCCATTTCACCCTCCATTTCAGTTGTGGAGAGCTTAAGCGTTGAAGTTAACGAATATTCTCCTGCCCAATTAACTTCTAATAATTTAGAATCTAGCCAAGCCCCCTTAAGATACGAGAGGGCCGTTTATCTCACGGCCCCAAACGCAGCCGCTTCCAGCTTAGAAGCTCAAGGATTAAACCACTCTCTAAGGCAAGTTGAGCCTTTAAAGGCTGAGCGAGCCCTTGAATCTATGATTGAATCCTCCCAGAGCGAGAGGGAAGCCAAATCTAATTTGGCAAGGCTAACTTTGGAGGACTTAGAAAACGATCAACGCGGGGCTTATCAGGACCTACTTAGCCAAAGTGACCAGGACGATATTTACGAAAATTTGTTTGAACAGGATTCTTTAGCTACCGACTTAATTGTGCCCGCAGAGTGCGCTTCAGGCTTTAACGGTCCCCTTCAAATAGGTCGGGTCGGGTTATTATTAATTGAGGGCCGCCGGCCATCTCTGGCCGTCTCGCGCTCTTCAGTCAACTCAAACCTTCAGGGCAGCAATTTAGTCGATAATGCCCCTAGCTCCCAAAAGGCCGCTAAAGGGGGTAAAAAAATAACCGACCAGCTTCTTACCGATGCTTACGCCTTAACGGGCCGACCTTATCGAGTTGGCGGACGCGATCCCCAACACGGTTTTGATGACTCAGGTTTTGTCAATTGGCTTTACGGCCGCCAGGGCCTAAAAATTCCAGCCTCTAGCGCCGAGCAAGTGGCTAAGGGGCAAAAGGTGACTAAGGAGAGCTTAAGGCCGGGCGATATTTTAGTCTATAAGACCCCTAAGAGTTCAGATTTTCTAGTGGGCGTTTATACTGGCTCAGGAAACTTTATCTTTGCTTCTTCTAAGCGTCAGGTGGTGACCGAGACAGCTGCCTTTGGCTCTGATTACGGGCCTTATTTTCTAGGAGGTAGGCGCTACTTCGACGACCCCTCGGCCGCCCCACTCTCAGAGGAGTTAAAGACCGCTGCAGCCAATGGGGCGGTTAAGTCGGCCTTACTAGCCATGGGCGATAATATCCCTAAACCCATTAACATCTATTCTAGCCCCAAAAAACGCTCGGGCAAAGAGAAAATCTCGGTTAGTGCCTCAACCTCTAAGAAAAAATCAGCCTCAACTAAAAAGAACGATTCGATTAAGCGATCTTCAGCTGATAAAAAGAGCGAGGCTAATAAAAAGAGGGCTACGGTTAAAAAGTTAGAGAGCGCGAAAAAGACGGCTGCGGTTAAAAGTAAGAATTAATCTTGAGTTAACCGCTTTAGCTCTAAGCCCCATGGCTTTATGTCTAACTCTAAAAATCATAATTTTTCTCATCGTCATAGGGCCCTTTGCGGCCCTATGATTTTTATGGGCCCAGCTATGAGGTTAACTCGCAGGTTTAACCTCTACTTTAGGCTTATAGGGTAGCCAAAGGCTAGGGTGTGTATGGCTAGATAATCCAAAAGAGTTTAAGATTAACCCTCTTTCGACTAAATTGAAATCGCTTTAGCTAGCTCTGAGCGGATAATCTTAAAAACAAAGTAAATTAAAATACTACCCGAACTCATGGAGTTAAATGCCGCCGCTCTTTGAAGGGATAGCTTACGCTTATTAAGGGAATCTAATTGGGCCATTAGCCTGATCAAAGGCCAGGTAATAGGCCATTGGGCCCGTAAAAATTAGTAGAGATTATAGCCCCTAAGGACCAACTTGGGGGGAAGGCTTTAAGAGTAATAGTCTACTTAAGTGTCCGTTCACCAATGTGAACGTTTAAGGGCCCGTTCACAAAAGAGAACGTTGCGGTACCAAGCCTATTGAAAGGGAAGACACATACCGCAACAATGTAGACCCTTATAGGAGCTTAGTAATTTTAACATTGATCGAAGCGCAAAAAGTCCCCTTTATCAGTCCTTAAATTTGTAACAGAGCCAAATTACTAGTTAATTTTTTAGACTA
>JAITQT010000029.1 GCA_031288745.1 Deltaproteobacteria bacterium | reverse complement strand
TCCAGATCATCATTGATTACTAGTAAGGTGGCCGTATAAGCCTTGTAAAACGACAATAGTTCCTTCGCCGCACGACCAGAATGGTTCATATAAGTTTGGGGCCAGGCTAAAACAACCCTCTGCCCCTCAATGGCCCCTTTAGTCACTAATGAGTTTCTAAAGCGAATAGGATCGCTAAAACATCTCTGTTTAGCCATGACCGCTAGGGTCATAAAACCAGCGTTGTGCCTAGAGTTTCTATAACGCTCGCCTGGATTACCTAAGCCAATTATTATCTTCCAGCTCTTTTCCGCCACCTTTTGACGCTCCTTGCAGTTATTCACCATTTAATTTTTTATCCGGTTGAACGGATTTTTACCTACTTAACCGTAATTTTAAATTTGAAAGTTTTCTTTTTTTCTAGAGCCCCTTTTGGGCGCGATTATTCTTATATCAAAATTTTGACTATTTTTCTTTAGCGATTTCACATTGTTCTGCTAGCCCCCAGCTAAACCAGCTTGTCAAAAAAATATTAACCGCAGGGGCTAAATAATATTCTTGATTAATACGACCGTCTAGTTTAAACTAACATAGTACAAGGTTTAATGCTTTCTAAATTGAAATTTTTTGGGGTCTTTGTCTTAAATGGCAAAGCCTAAAAATTGACAATGAACGTTTACTGGGTTATTTTAAATTGGTGAGCGTTCGTTTGGTACCGGGCCAGGCTTTATAGGTAATTTTTTCTCTAGACCTAATTAAGCCGTGTCCGTTATAACTATTATGGAGAACTTCTCCTTATAATTTATTTTTTTCTTAATTTATAATTTTGAGGTATTTATGAAAAAACAAGTCTGTTTAGTTTGCGGTTATATCTACGATCCTGTTACAGGTGATCCAGATAATAACGTGGCCCCGGGAACTTTATTCGCCCAGGTCCCTTCTGATTGGGTCTGTCCCGTCTGTGGGGCCGGTAAGGATCAATTCGAGGCTCAAGGCTGATAAGCCTTAACCTAATCGGCGTCCTTTGAAGGCCAATGCTGCTAATTACCTAAGGCCGCCTTTTTTTTCTCTTTATTTTTTTGAGGTTAGCTCTAACTAACGCTTAATTTAGAGGACGCTCTTATGACGACCATAACGGGCGGTGGGGCGTTGATATTTCCCTTCAACGCCACCGAAGCTTTTAAAATTGCCGTGTCCTTAGAGGAAAACGGCTATGGCTTTTATACCAAGGCCGCTGAAAAATTTAAAGGGCCCATCGCTCAAACTTTTTTGGGTCTGGCTAAGGAAGAAGAGATTCACAAATCTTTATTTTCTAAAATTTTGGCCTCTTTACCCAAGCAAAATTCTTCGGTTTTCGATCCTGATAACGAAACCGATCAATATCTCAAAATGATGGCCGATCTACACGTCTTTAAAAGAGGCGAAGTTGATCTTGATAAACTTTTATCAACCATCGAAACTGTCAAAGACGCCCTTAAGATGGCCATGAATTTTGAAAAAGATTCGGTGGTCTTCTTCGTTCAGCTTAAAAGCGCTTCTCAAACCGAAGACGATAAGCGAGCGGTGGACTCTTTGGTCTTAGAGGAAGCCGGTCATTTAAGAAAACTGGCGGCTATTTACAACTCTCAGTAGATAGACTTTAGCTGCTCGACATTTTATTGCTTAACTTAAGTCGGCCGACGCTTTTACCCTAAAAGGGTAAAGCTCGGCCGGCCGCTCTAATATTTTGCTCCGGCTAAAACAACTTCAAAAAAAAACCAACCTTAGTCTTAAGGATCATTAATAGCCTCTTCTTTGCCCCGCTTTTTTTCAACCCTAATCTTTGCTAGTTTCCAACACAATCGGAGTCGTCCGGTCTATTTTATTATTAATTTTTCTATAATATAAAAAGGATAATTTATTATGGAACCAATCAAAATTTTAGACAACCTCTACTGGGTTGGTGCCGTTGATTACGACATTAGAGATTTCCACGGCTATCTCACGCCCAGAGGCAGCACCTACAACGCTTACCTCATTGTAGATGAAAAAATCACCCTTATTGATAGCGTCCGCCACGGCTTTGAATCTGAGCTTTTAAGCCGGGTCTCCAAGATCGTCGATCCTAAAAAGATCGATCAAGTCGTCTCCAACCACGCCGAGATGGACCACAGCGGTGGCCTTCCGGAAATTATGAAGTATATCGGCTCTGAAAAACCCCTTTACGCTAGCGCCATGGGCGTAAAAAACCTGGCCGGGCAGTTTAAAGGGGCTGATATCAACTATAAGACCGTAGGGGCCAATCTGAGCCTGGGTAAAGACGAACTCGTTTTTGTCGAAACTCGCATGATCCACTGGCCTGACAGCATGTTTAGCTTTTTGCCGTCTAAAGGCGTTCTCTTTTCCCAAGACGGCTTCGGCATGCATCTAGCTACCCCAGAGCGCTTTGACGACGAGGTCTGTGAAGCTATTTGGGGGCCATATGCGCTAAACTATTTCGCCAACATTTTAACCCCTTACACCACCCAGATCTCAAACCTTATCCAAAAAGTCGCGGCCGATGGCTTAATCCCTAAGATTAAATATATCCTACCTGACCACGGTTTAATCTGGCGTAAGGATCCGGGTAGAATTTTGGCTCTTTATTCCGAGTGGGTTAAACAAGCACCCAAGCGCAAGGCAGTCATTGTCTTTGACACTATGTGGCACTCCACCGAATACATGGCCAGGGAACTAACCGATTACCTGGCCCAACAAGGGATAGAGACTCGCTATTTTAGCCTTAAAAACCAGCACCGTAGCGAGGTGGTGACCGAGTGCTACGAGGCAGCGGCCATTTTAGTGGGCACCCCGACCATCAACAATCAACATTTCCCCTCGGTGGCCGACTTTTTGTGCTACGTTAAAAGCCTAAAGATGAAAAACAAAATCGGGGCTTCCTTTGGCTCCTACGGCTGGAGCGGCGAGGGCCCCAAATTAGTCCAAAGCGAACTTCAGAGCATGGGTTTTGAGCTACCCTCACCGGAGGTTAGAATCCAGTGGGTGCCCGAAGAAAAAGACCTTGAACCCCTTAAGGTTTTAGGTAAAACCATTGCCGAGGCCATTAAAAAGCTGTGAGCGCCTCGGTCTGCTCAGCTAAAATATCCAAAACCAATGCGGCCAGGCTCCTTGACTCCAAGGGCCTGGTCTATCGTCTTTTAAGCTTTACTCCCCCCAAAGACGATTTGAGCGCCCAAACAGCCGCAGCCCTCTTAAATATAGAGGAGGAAACGGTCTATAAAACCTTAATCCTTAAAGGCGACCAAACCGGTCTCCTAGCCGCCTGCATCCCTTCCAGCTCAGAAGTTAATCTGAAGGCCTTGTCCGCTGCTCTATCAAACAATCGCAGCGTAGCCTTAGTAGCTACTAAAGAGCTATTCGCCCTTACTGGATACCGTCGAGGCGGGTGCTCCCCGTTGGGGTTAAAAAAACCTTGCCCGATTTTTTTCCATAGCCAGGTCTTAAAGCTAGAAAACGTGGCCGTTAACGCCGGCTCTATTGGCCTGATGCTATTTCTCAATCCTAACGATTTAATAAAGGCCATATCGGCCGTAACGGCCGATATCACCGTTTAGGCTCAGCTGCTATAGAATATACGATTGTCATTAAGCGAGTATACTCACGAATTAAAATATTTTCCATTTTACTTCTTCTTTTTACCTCTTCATTTGCATATGTTACCTGCTTATCAGAACCAACCATTTAATAATGTATTTTTATCGATTATTCAGAAGATATCTAAGTTTTCAGTAATAATGGAGAAAAATTATTCACCCATCTAGTATTATTACAAAAATTAAGATAAAACTGCCAAATTTGCGTTTGGCCGTACTCATAGACGCAGATAACGCTCAGACGCTTATATTGGAAAAACTTCTCTTAGAAATATCTAATTTAGGAGATGTTAAGTAAAGCGTATATATGGTGATTTTACTTCGCCAAATAGCTCTTCTTAAAAAAAAACTGTTACAAAAACTCTCCATTAAACCAATTCAACAATTCGCCTACTCTTCTGGCAAAAACTACACCGATTCCGCCATGATCATTGATGCGATGGATTTATTGCACCTGGGTTCATGCGATGATTTTTGTTTAGTTAGCAGTGACAGCGACTTTACGGGCCTAGCGATACGCCTACGGGAGGCGTCACCAAAGACCTAAAAAACACTAATAAAGCTCAATAAAATAACGATTGCTCAATCCCTAAAGGCGCGTTACAGATCCTTGGGCTACATTTTCGCTCGCTTGTTTATACATAGTCGCCACTAAAAAAGTCGCAAAAAATTTTTAAAAATTTAAAGGAACCCGCCGCGGCAGACTTTAAAATTTTTTCAAAATCAGCCATCTTTATAAATTATTAAATTTTAGCATATTTTAACGATATCTTAAAATTAAAGCAAATTAAAAAAAATGAAGTAATTTAATGGTGTTATCCTTTTTTAGTGGCGACTACATAAAGTTTAGAGGCGGCTCTCCTTAAGAGGAGTCTACCTAAAACCAACCTTTTTTACAGCCCAGCCCGGCAAAAATTAAAGATTAGGAGGACGCTTAAATATGACTGTATTTTTCGTGGGCTTGGTAAGTCGAGCTAAGGCCTTGGACTTTATCAACTCTTCAAAAACGGTTTATTTTTTTAGTAACCGTTCACCAAGTCTTTTTTCCCCACGTTACGGCTGGTAGCGACTTTCGAGTTGTAATTAAGTTTTAGCATACCCTTAAGTTCTTAACATTAGTTCTTTTAACGTTTCTACTTAACTCTCTGCTCCAACCATATATTTTAACTTGGATTAATGTTAAAATTACTAAGCTCCTATAGGGGGCTACATTGCTACGGGATGTGTCGTCCCTTTCAATAGGCTTGGCACCGCAGCGTTCTCTCTTGTGAACGGGCCCTTAAACGTTCACATTTGTGAACGGACACTTATAACCTAGGCCTATAATATAAATTTCTAGGCTTTGAGTTCTTACTGCCTTAGGTTTGAGCCGCTTTAGCCGCTCAAAAGAAGGGCTAATATTCTTGATCAAATCTTCCAGCTCCGGTCCCTCGAAAACCTTAAATAGAAAGAAGCCCTTTTTAATTAAAAGTCTTTGGGCCCACTGCCAAGCACAGTTGGCCAGCTCCAAACTTCTGGCTTGATCGACTTCTCTATGACCAGTAGTATTAGGAGCTGCATCGGATAAAACAGCGTCGAACGGGCCGCTATTCTCCGCAAATTCGGGTGAAAATAAAATAATATCGGCCTTCTCAAACTTTACCCACGGGGGAAAGCCATGATTATCGGGTGGATTTAGGTCTAAACCAAGGACTAGACCTTCTGACCCTACAGCTTTAGCTGCGTAAAGAGACCAACTCCCCGGAGCGCAGCCTAGATCAAGTACCTTTTGCCCTCTTTTAAATAGGCCATATTTTTGGTTAAGCTCTTCAAGTTTCCAAACCGATCGAGCCGGATAACCTTCTTTCCTAGCTTTACGGCTATAATGGTCGTCTAACCTATCTCGATCTTTTATGGTCACTATCAAAACTTCCAAGTCTATTTTTGAGCCCCAGAAAACCCTAAATCTAAGCCTCTTTCAGAGCGATAAGTCAAAATCGCAACAGGTTCAGGGGAAATTATAAATATAAAGTCAATTTCAGTAGCGTTGTTGGTATCTATAAATTTAGACTTATTTTGGTATGAATAGAAGATGATCACAAATTAAGATTAAAAAATATCAATGAAATCACCTATTTAATCGTTAAATCTCTGACACAAAAAAAATAAACGATCAATTCTAAGAAATCAAAATTTTCATTTTAACTAAAAATTAAATTGTTAAAGCTTTAAGATGTAAATAGTATTTAATTATATATATTTATAGGATTATACAAAAAGCGCAGACAAAGGATGAATCGTTAAGTTGTGTACATTGGAGGGTTACCTCCTATCCCTTTATGGTGCTATTATAGGCCAGCTCAAAATTCAGCTCGTGGTACTTCTTTAGCCGTCTCAGCCACTTTGTGGAGTTCTTCTTGACCATCAACTAAGAAGGATTTTAAGAAAAGTTTCTCGAAGTCCTTAAATTTAAATCAACACAGGTGCTCGCTATAGCCATTTTCTATAATTAAAACTATATTTTAATTAGCTGAAATATCGATTTTAGACAAAGTAAAACTACAATTATCCTAAAAAAATAAACTAAATTGGAAAAATAAATTATTTATTAAAGATGAAGGAACGATTTGTTCTATATTTTTTATTTGATGTGTTCTTACAATGGTACCACCTTCGTTGTGCAAGATCAATCTGACCATTGAGCCGCAGTTCCATTGCTGATTTGGCAAAGAACTTAGTGTAACATTAAGTTTAATATCTTTATTTTTTAATTTTTCCGGTAAAACCACTTTTGATCGTAGCGCAAAAAGTCCCCTTTATCAATCTTTAAATTTGTAACATAGCAAAATTACTAGTTAATTTTTTAGACTA